>JBNKDX010000157.1:0-5665 GCA_050288485.1 Rhodomicrobiaceae bacterium
TTCCCGAGCAAATATTCAACACGGCCAAGCCCGCGCGAGCCTTACCGCGGAACCGGCGCCGCCTGCCGCGCGGCGTGAGCGATCAGCCAGGCGCCCGCCATGACCATCGGCAGCGAATAGACCATACCCTCCGAGAAATGGGCGGTGGTGAAGAACTGCGCGTAATCCCACTGCTTGAAGTACTCGACCGCAATCCGCGCCATGCCATAGCCCGCGAGGAAAAGGCCAGCCGTCAGGCCGGGGCGCTGCAGCGACAGCCGCGTATGCGTGAAATAGCGCAGGACCGCGAACATCACGATGCCTTCGAGGAACGCCTCATAGAGCTGCGTCGGATGGCGCGGTCCGGGCATGTCGCCCCGGTTCAGCACTGCGACCGGAAAATCCACCGCCCAGGGCACATCCGTCAGGCGTCCGTAGATCTCGCCGTTGATGAAATTCGCGATCCGCCCGAAAAACAGCCCGAACGGCACGACCGCCGCGCAGACGTCGCCGAGTGAAAGAAGCGGTACGCGGTTGACTCGCGCGAACAGGATCACGGCAAGGAACACCCCAAGAAACCCGCCGTGAAACGCCATGCCGCCTTGCCAGACGACGAAGATCTGCATGGGATTGCGGATGAACATCGTCGGCTCATAGAGGAGGACGAAGCCGAGCCTTCCCCCGATCACCGTACCGAGCGTCGCCCAGAGGAGGAAATCGTCGGCCTGGGCGGGCGTCATCGGCGCCGCCCCCCGCCAGATCGCCGGCGTCCGCAGGAGCCGCCGCATATAGAGCCAGCCCAGCACCAGCCCGGCCAGATAGGCGAGGCCGTACCAGCGGACCTTCACGGGCCCCAGGGCAAACGCTACGGGATCGATGTCCGGAAAAGGGATGGCCATGAGTTCCATCATAAAAGTGTCCTGATGCCTTCGTGAAGCGAGCGTCTGCATGGACCGCTGAGAAGGCCGGTTGTTCTTCTAGCAAGCGCGGCCGCCGCAGCCAAGGCTTGATCCCTCGCCAAACCCCGGTCAATATCACGGACAATTCTCCTATAGCACCGGGAATGAAAGCTTCATGACACAAACGACGAACCGCTTCTTCGATGAGGTCGCCAAGCTGATGACTGATGCCGCTGGCGCCGCCCAGGGGTTCCGCCAGGACGCCGAGGCATTTTTCCGGTCACAGACCGAAAAGATGCTGCGCGAGATGAACCTAGTCCAGCGCGAGGAGTTCGAGGCGGTCAAGGCAATGGCCGCCAAGGCTCTGGAGGAAAACGAGCGTCTTGCCCAGCGCATCGCCGAACTCGAAGCGCGGCATCCGGCCCCGGGATCGTAGCCGCCCGTGGAGGCTATGACGGCGGTCTGGAGAGCCGGTTTCTCACCGGTCAGCCTGAATCTTGGCCACGGGCCACGGCGTGGGAGCGATCCAGCGCTCCTGGCTTTCAACGAGCCGTAATTCCGCAGCCCCCTCGCTGGCCTCTATGGCGGCCTCCAGTCCCGCAGTCGCCAGGGCGAGCGCATCCGGCAGAGAGCGCAGCCGCAGGAAATGCGCGAGGAACAGCGCCGCCATCAGGTCGCCGCTGCCATGCGCCACGGCCTCCCGCCGCGCCACTACCGTCCGCCAGCACCCCTCGCGGCTTTGCAGCAGGTTGACGAGTTCGCCGCCCGACGCCCCCGGCGCCGAGGTCGCCAGCACGGCGCCCGGGAGCCTGCCAGCGGCTTCCGCCGCGCTGGCGGCCGTGCGTATGTCAGTGTCGGTCAACCAGCCCAGTTCGAAGTTGTTCGGCGTCACGATATCCGCGAGCGGCACGAGCGCATCGCGGATGGCCGCCGCAGCCGCCGGAGCGATATAAAGCCCGTGCGGCGCATCCCCCAGGATCGGGTCGCAGGCATAGACGAGGCCGGGGGGCCGGTCTTTGAACCTCGCAACCCATTCGCTCGCCAGGGCGGCGTGCTCCGCATCCGGCATGTAGCCTGTGAAGACGGCGCCGATGTCCTCCAGCCAGCCATTGGCGTCGAGCGCCTCCAGCATGCCGTTCAGCGTCTCCGGCGTTACCTGCAGCCCCGCGATGTGCGGATAGCCCGGCCGGTTCGACAGGATCACCGTCGGCAGCGCGATCACTTCGAAGCCCAGCCGCTGCCACGCGAACACCGCCGCCGAATGCCCCACATGGCCGTAAGCCACTTGCGACGACAGGCTGAGAATAGCGGGCATACGCGCCTCAACTAGGACTGTTGCAGAACGGGCGGTTCGGCTATTTTACCGTGCAACTGGGGACACTATCTCCCCGCGTTCCAAAGGCAAAGGAAAACCATGACGACGATCCGCCCTCGCCGCAGCGTGCTCTATATGCCGGGATCGAACGCCCGCGCGCTTGAGAAGGCCAAGACGCTCGATGCCGACGCGCTCATCCTCGACCTGGAGGACGCCGTCGCGCCGAACGCCAAGGAGACGGCGCGCGCGGCGGTCATCGCCGCGGTGAAGGCAGGCGGATACGGGCGGCGCGAAATCGCCATCCGCGTCAACGGGCTGGCGACGCCCTGGGGCAAGGACGATCTGACGGCGGCGGCCACGGCGGGCGCGGACGCGATCCTCATTCCCAAAGTGAACAATGCGGGCGACCTCGTCGCCGTGCGCGCGCTGCTGCAGACGGGCGGCGCACCGGCCCCGCTGGCCCTGTGGGCGATGATGGAAACGCCGCTCGCCATCCTCAACGCCGCGAACATCGCCGCCGCCGGCCCCTCCGCCGCGCATCCGCTGACCGTCTTCATAATGGGCACCAACGATCTCGCCAAGGAGACGCGCGCGGGTTTCGGGGCGGGGCGCGTGGCGATGGTGCCGTGGCTGTCCACCTGCGTGCTCGCCGCGCGGACGGCGGGCATCGATGCAATCGACGGCGTTTTCAATAACATAAGCGACGAGGCGGGCTTGCGCGCCGAATGCGAGCAGGGGCGGCTATTAGGCATGGACGGCAAAACGCTCATCCACCCCAGTCAGATCGCGCCCTGCAACGAGGCGTACAGCCCGGCGGCGACCGAGGTGGAATGGGCGCGCAAGGTGATCGCGGCGTTCGAAGCGCCGGAGAACGCAGGCAAAGGCGCCATCAGCCTGGAAGGCCGGATGGTCGAGCTGCTGCACGCCGAGATGGCGCGCCGCGTGGTGGCCATCGCCGATGCGATCGCGGCGCGCGCGGCGGGGTGAGGGTGACCGGTATCCGCGCTTCTGTGGCGGCCCCACCGTCGTCAGTCCCGTTCTTTGCACGCGTTATTGCGGGCCGACGCTGGTGTGCGCTTTCGCTTCGATGTCAGGGAAACGCCGGAGTTCGCCCCGGCTTGTATCTGTGGGAGTGGCAAACATCGGACGCCCTTCCTCGATGCGGCATTCCCTGAGCCGGACAAGCGCGTGAAATACGGCTTCGTTTTCTGCAGGCGCCCCCGCCGAAAAACTCGCCCCGTCGAAATTCCTGTGCAAGCGGACATCCAATAAGCAGAGACATAACAATAAGTAATGGGGCGCGATGTGTTTTTCAGTAAAGTCCGTCGAGAGACACAACAAGCATGAACCGGCATTAAGACTTTAACTCCCTACTCTATCCATCGGCCGCATTTCCTTGAATTGCGGCAGCGTCCTTAGCCGAAAACCAACGATAGCAAACTATATTTTGTCCTCATCTCGCGGTTCGGCTCGCCCAACACGATCCACACCGCACAGTCATCCCCAACCCGATGAGGAACTGAAATGCTCATGAAACGGTTTCTGAGAGCGGTGCTCCGGGCATCGCTAATTGTGGTCAGCTCCGCGGCGCTGCTCTGGGGCGGCGCAAGCCATGCCGATCAGAGGGGCCACCATCCGATGATCGTCGGTCCCACCGCCGACTTCATCACCTATGCGGCGTTCGCGAAGCTGGAATCCAATATTGCCGAGGCGACGCTCAACGTGTTCCTGCTCTCGAAGGCCAGCGCCAAGGAACGCAAGGCCATTCTTGCCGACTTCGACGACGACGCCCAGTCGATCAACGTCTATGTAGGACAGCTTGAAAAAATGGACCTGCCCGGCGACGCCGCCTCGGGCCTCGACAGCTTCAAGAAGGACTGGAGCAAGTTCGAGATGCAAGCGCGCGCGGCTATAAAGAAGGGCGGCAAAGTCACGTTGAAGGAACTCCACGACCTTTACGTGATGGCCAACAATATGGACGACAGCATCGACAACGTGCTGGAGGGCCTCCGCAACAAGATGGCGGCGCGCGCTTCCTGACACGCCGCGCATGCGGCTTCCCGGTGACCCTGAAGTTTTCGCCGCTCCCCTCAAGGCCGGATGGCAGTCCAGCCGCAATAAGGGGGGTACCGGAAGAGAGGCGTCGGGGTGACCGGGTTTTCTCGCCCCCGCAGAAATGGAGAAGAGCGCCTTTCCGGTTTGGCGAGCACGGTCTCGGGCTGTTCGCCTGCGGGATACGACAGAGGCTGCCTGGCGCTTGAGCTTCTTCGCTGTTTTAATAAAATCCTCCCGATGCTGTTCAAATAACATTATCAACGTTCTGCTAGATATGCATCGCAACACGAGTCAAGTAGCGGGGCGTAGTCATGTTGTATCTGAAGATAGCTTTCTGGGTTGCGCTGGTATTATTTCTTCTTCCAGCCAACAATCAGGAAAAGCTCGAAGTTTACGGCACGGCTTACCGGTCGATGACGGATGTCGATCGGTTTTGCTACCGCAATCCGGAGATATGCGCGAAGACGTCCGCGATCGTCGATACCGTCCGCGCCAAGTTCCGCACCACCGCCGAGATGATCGAGGAAATGCTGCATAGCGCAGGTTTCGGCGGCGCCCCGGCGATGGATGACGAGGCGTTTCCACCTTCCTCGCAGCGCCAGGGCGGCAGCTACGACGCCTCGCGTGGGAAGGCCACGTCCAGCGTCGCCCACAGGGGCAGCAGGGGCCGGTCGCAGCACACCCTCACCCGCGACGACCTGGAGCCTGCCTGGAACGGTCCCGGCCGTATGGCGTACGACAACCGCATGCGCTGAGGACGCTGTATCCGGTCGAACCTGCCGCGGGGCCAGAGCGTGGTGTACCTCGCCGTCATGCTCACCGGGGCGCTTCGGCGCTCTACTGCCCGTAGATCTGGTCGAACACGCCCCCATCGGCGAAATGCACGGCCTGCGCCTTGTCCCAGCCGCCGAACGCCTCATCGACGGTGAACAGCTTCACCTTGGCGAACCTCCGCGCATACTTGGCCGCCGCCGCCGGATCGCGGGGGCGGTAGAAGTGTTTGCCCGCGAGGTCCTGCCCCTCGGGCGAGTACAGGTGCTTCAGATAGGCTTCCGCCACCTTGCGCGTCCCACGCCTGTCCACCACCTTGTCCACGACCGCCACCGGCGGTTCGGCGAGGATCGACACCGGCGGCGTGACGATCTCGAACTTGTCCGCGCCAAGCTCCCTGGCGGCAAGGAACGCCTCGTTCTCCCACGAGATCAGGACATCGCCGACGCCGCGCCGCGTGAAGGTGATCATCGAGCCGCGCGCCCCGGAGTCCAGCACCTTGACGTTCTTATAAATCTTCGTGACCAGTTCTCTGGCCGCCGCCTCGCTGCCGCCGTACCTCCTCCGCCCCTTCGCGCAGAAGCGCGCGTCGACGCCCTCCGCTTTCCCGCCCTTCACGACATCGTCGTCATCCTCACCGCTGTCG
>JBNKDX010000158.1:0-5624 GCA_050288485.1 Rhodomicrobiaceae bacterium
ACGGATCCGCCGCCCATGCTCAATTGTCCGGCGGGTGCGCTCGTCCACAACGGTGCCGAAACGGGTGAACACCTCAAGCTCCAGAAACTGCGCATATTCGAGCCGCAGGCTTTCGGCGATCGCCTTGAGCACCGGCGCCTGCGCTTTGCCGCCGACGCGCGAGACGCTCTTGCCGATGTCGATCGCCGGCTTCTGGTTTTCGTAGAACAGGTGCGGATCGAGATAAATCTGGCCGTCGGTGATCGAAATCAGGTTGGTGGGGATGTAGGCGCTGATATTGCCCGCCTGCGTCTCGGCGATGGGCAGCGCGGTCAGCGAGCCGCCGCCGCGTTCGGGCGCCAGCTTCGCGGCGCGCTCCAGGAGCCGCGAATGGATGTAGAAAATATCGCCGGGATAGGCTTCGCGCCCCGGCGGGCGGCGCAGGAGCAGCGACATCTGGCGGTAGGCCGCGGCGTGTTTCGTCAGGTCGTCGATCACCAGCAGCACGTCGCGCCCGCGCGCCACGAAATATTCCGCCATGGTGCAGGCGGCGTAGGGCGTGAGCCACTGCAGGCCGGGAACGGCGTCCGCCTCGCCGACGACGAACAGGCAGCGCTCAGGCGCGCCATGGCGGCGGACGGCGTCGATCACCTGCGCGGTGGAGGATGCCTTCTGCCCGATCGCCGCGTAGACGGAGATAACGTCGGTTTCGCGCTGGTTGATCATGGCGTCCACGGCGATGGCGGTCTTGCCGGTTTCGCGGTCGCCGATGATCAGCTCGCGCTGGCCGCGTCCGAGCGGGATCATGGCATCCACGGCGAGCACGCCCGTTTGCAGCGGCCGCGTGACCAGCGCTCGGTCGACGATGGCCGGGGCGGGCTGCTCCACGGGCGCGAAAGATGCGGCGTCGATTGGGGAGCCGCCATCGAGAGGTACGCCCAACGCATCGACGACACGGCCGAGCAGCGCTTCTCCTACTGGCACGCTCGCCACTTCGCCGGTTCCATGCACGATGCTGCCCGCCGTCACCGCGGAAGCCTCGCCGAGCATTACGCAGCCGATGCTGCCCTCCCTGAGATCGACCGCGAGACCGCGAACGCCGTGTTCGAAGACGAGGAGTTCATCCAACCGCGTGTACGGCAGCCCCATGACCTCGGCCACGCCGTCGCCAGCCCGCTGCACGCGGCCCACATGTTCGAGCTGCGGCGCCAGGGCGAGGCCGGCGATATGCGGGCGGACATCCCTCACCCAGTCGTGCAGCTCATCGGCGAGCGTCAGCATGGCTTTCGATCTCCGTCCGCATGCGCGCCAGGGTGCTCCGCCAGGAGAAGCGCAGGACCGCGTAGGGGAAGTGCAGTTCGGCGCCCGCGACCAGCGCGTCGTCGGTCTCGAATGTGATGGCGATCCCCTGCCCAAGTGCGCCATGGAGCCGCGCCCGCCATTCCGCCGCTGCAGCCTCATCGAGCGGCACTGCGGTGACCACGCGAAGCACCGCGCCGCCGCTCAGTTCGGTGCCCAGTTCGTCGCGCTCGGCTGCCGGGAGACCGGCGAGGTAGGCCTCGATCTTCCGCAGCCACGCTTCGACGAGCATTTCCGCCGGGATTTCGTGGAGAAAACGGCGCGCGATCTCCATCCCCAGATCGAGTGCCACGCGATGCGTGTCGATCTCCGCGCGGCCGCGCTCCTGCGCCAGCGCCGCCCGCGTCTCGTTCATGAGCCCTTCGGCCTCGCGCTTGGCCTCGGCGTGGCGTGCCGCGGCGGATTCCTCCGCCTTGATGGTGGCGGCCCTGAGGACGTCGGTGCGCTCCGCGGCGATGCCCGCCCGGTCGGCTTCGAGCGCCGCGAGCGTCTCCTTCACCTTGTCCTTGGCGGCGCGGATTTCGGCATGCTCCTTGTCGAGAGCCGCGCGCCGCGCGTCGATCCGCGCCAGCACCGGCTTGTAGAGAAAACGCTGCAAGAGCCATACGAGGATGGCGAAATTCACTGTCTGCAGCGCGAATGTCCACCAGTCGAAATGCATAGCTAGCGCACGTAAGGATTGGCGAAAATCAACACGAGGGCGATGACCAGGCAATAGATGGCCATGGTCTCGATCATCGCGAGGCCGACGAAGAGCGTGCGCGACAGCGTGTTCGCGGCCTCCGGCTGGCGCGCGATGGCGTCCATGGCCGCCGCGACCGCGCGGCCCTCGGCCAGCGCCGGGCCGATCGCGCCGAACGAGACGGCGATGGCGGCGGCGATGATGCTGATGATTTTCGGATCCATGATGCCTCCTTACCCTTCTCCCCCCGCGCCGATGGCGGCGCCGATGAATACGGTGGCGAGCACCGTGAAGATGTAGGCCTGTACGATGCCCAGCATGATCTCCAGCGCCATCAGCGGCACCGGCACGAACAGCCCCGCCAGCGCCAGGACGAGGGCGATGACGAACTCGCCGCTCATTACATTGCCGAACAGGCGCACCATGAGTGAGAAAGTGCGCGTCACTTCCGAGAGAAGATTGAGCGGCAGCATGATGAGCTTCGGTTTTGCGAAACTGGCGAGATAGCCCGCGAGTCCGCGCGCGCGGATGCCGAAGACGTGCACCGACATGAACACGATGAACGCCAGCGCGGCGGGGGTTTCGAGCCGGGCGGTCGGCGCCTGCACGCCGGGCAGCACGCCGGAGAGATTGGCGGTCACCAGGAAGATGAACAGGCTGCCGAGGAGCGGCAGGAGCGTCCGCCCTCCCGCATCCGTCACGTCTTCGATCTGGCGCAGGATGGCGGTCACTGCGATCTCCAGCGCCGCCTGCGTCCTGCCGGGGTATGGCTGCAGGCGGCGCGTGATGAGCCATGAGCCCGCCGCCAGAACCAGCATGATGGCCCAGGTGGTGACGACCGTCAGCGTGATGGGTACCGGACCGAGGTTGAACAGCAGGGTGGTGGAGAGCGGCGTGTGTTCCATCAGCCGGTCCTCCGCACGGAATGAAGGGCGCGGGCGCGCGCCGCAAGGAAGCCGAGGAAACCCGCGAGCAGCGGCAGCGCGCCGCCATAGCGCGCCAGGAGGGCGAACAGCGTCACGGCCCCCGCGATGCGCGCTGCCGTGAGCGCCGCCGGTCCGAGCCAGCCGCGCCCCTCCCCGACGAGACCGGCTGTCCTTCGCAGCGCATGGAAATAGGCGGCGCCGAACACGAACCCCGCCAGGGCGGCGGCGATCACGGCCATCAGCACTGTCATCGAAAGATCGCTGGTCATTCGCCCTGTATCCTCTTCCAGGCCATTGCGCACCCCGCCGCCAGCCCGGCCGCGAGCAGGGACAGCGTCCAGAAGACGCCTGTGCCGAACGTGCTGTCGAGCCAGCGCCCGGCGAAGACGCCGATGAGCGTCGGGGTGACGATGGTCCAGCCGAGCGCGCCGATCATCGCCATGTTGCGGGCGATGGACCGCTCGCCCTCGCGCTCCCACAGCGAGCGCCGGTCGCGCCGTTTTCTGACGGCCTCGTCCAGGCGGGCGGGGTGGTCGGGCTCCCCGTTCATCGCGTGGCCTCGTCGAACGGACTTGCGGCGCCCGGACCGCGGCGCGGCGATCCTGGCCGCAGCAAATGGTAGATCTGGCGGAGCGCGGCGAGATAGAGGCGCTGGGCATCCTGGCGGGCGGCTCTTTCCTCGGCGGCCTCGCGGCGGAAGCGGACCAGCACCTCGGACTCCAGCCATTGCAGGTCGCCGCCGGGGACCGCCTCGCGCGTGGCGATGGCGATGGATTTGCCGCCCTGCACCTGGAGAATGCCGCCGCGCACCGCGACGTAGTGCTCGGCGTCGCGGGCGTCGCGCCAGCTCACCACCGATACGGCGAGCGCTGTCAGGAAATCGGCGTGACCGGGCAGGATGCCGAAAGCGCCGGTCTCATCCTCGGCGCGCAGATGCGCGATGTTCTCCACTTCGAGGACGATGGCCAGTGGCGTGGTGACGGTGAGCCTCATGCCGCCGCCCGCTTTCCGGCCGCAGCCTCCTTGCGCCGCGCTTCGTCGATGCCGCCGACCATGTAGAGCGAGCTTTCCGCCCAGCCGTCGGTTTCCCCGTCGAGGATCGCGCTGCAGCCCGCCAGCGTGTCGGCGGTCTCGACGCTGCGGCCCTCCTTGCCGGTGAAGGCGACGGTGACCATGAAGGGCTGGGTCAGGAAACGCATGAGATGACGCGCGCGCCTGACCGCGGTCCGGTCCTGGGCGCTCAGCTCTTCGATGCCGAGCACGGCGATGATTTCCTGCAACTCCTTGTACCGGGCGATGGTCTTGCGAACCTCCTGCGCGGTGCGGTAATGGACCTCGCCGACATGGAGCGGGTCGAGCAGCGCCGATGTGGAGGCCAGCGGATCGACAGCCGGGTACATGCCTTCGCTCGCCATCTCACGCGACAGCACGATGGAGGAGTCGAGATGGCTGAAGATTTCCGCCACGGCGGGGTCGGTGAAGTCGTCGGCGGGCACGTAGACGGCCTGGATGGAGGTGATCGCCGCGCCCGCGACCGAGGCGATGCGCTCCTCGAACTCGGCGATTTCGCTCGTCAGCGTGGGCTGATAGCCGACACGCGACGGCAGCCGCCCGAGCAGCCCCGACACCTCGCCGCCCGCCTGGACGAGCCGGTAGACGTTGTCCACCAGGAGGAGCACGTTCTCCCGTGCCGTATCGCGGAAATGCTCGGCAATGGCCAGCGCGGTCAGCCCCGTCCGCCAGCGCGCGCCCGGCGGCTCGTTCATCTGCCCGAACACGAGTGCGGTGCGCTCCAGCACGCCGGACTGGCCGAGTTCGAGCAGCAGCTCGTGCCCCTCGCGGGAGCGCTCGCCGATACCCGCGAAGACGGAAATGCCCGCATGCCGTTCGACCGTGGTGCGGATCAGCTCCATGATCATGACCGTCTTGCCGACACCCGCACCGCCGAACATGGCAGCCTTGCCGCCTTTCACCATCGGTGCCAGGAGGTCGATGACCTTGATGCCGGTGTGGAAGACGTCCAATGTGCCGCCGCGGCGTGCCAGGGCGGGTGCCGGGGCGTGGATCGGGCGCCTTTCGACATCGGGGCCGAGCGGCGCACCGCGGTCCGCGGGTTCGCCAGCGGCGTTGAGCAGACGTCCGAGCACTGCCTCCCCCGCGGGCACGCGAATCGGCCCGCCCGCCGCCAGCACTGCCAGCCCGCGTTTCAGTCCGGCGGTATTCTCAAGAGCCACGGCGCGCGCGGTCGCCGGATCGAGGTGCAACTGCACTTCCGCGAGCAGCGGCGCGCCTTCCTCCCGCTCGATTTCGATCGCCTCCCAGATGGCCGGGAGCGCGCCCTCGGGAAACCTGACGTCGATCACCGAACCGTGAACGGCGGCCACATGGCCGCGCCGTGTTCCGTCATTGCCATCGGAGACCGTCGCCATCATGACCGGAGGCTCTGAAATGTCGTCAATGGAAAGGAAGGGTAGGGGAGGGGACTGACGCGGGGCT
Source organism: Rhodomicrobiaceae bacterium (assembly GCA_050288485.1). Lineage (GTDB taxonomy): Bacteria > Pseudomonadota > Alphaproteobacteria > Rhizobiales > Rhodomicrobiaceae > JARRLC01. The sequence continues at coordinate 5,443 of JBNKDX010000158.1, forward strand.
GATCGCAACACCACACCTTACGCGGGAGGAACGCCCTCTCGCGGTCCCAGGCTGGACGGGTCCCGCGTGCCGACATGCTCGACGAAACTTTCGTTCAGGGCGCGCGCTCATGAATCCCCTCATTTTTGCGAGACTCAATTTTGCCGCTCCCGTTTGGCGAAAAGGTTCATTGACGAAACGAT
>JBNKDX010000159.1:0-5612 GCA_050288485.1 Rhodomicrobiaceae bacterium
CTTCTCGACGCCGAGTTCCACCGCGCGCTCCGGCGACAGGAAAGGATCGTAGGCAACGACATGCATCTTGAGCCCGATCGCCCGCGTCGCCACGTTCGAACCGATATTGCCGCAGCCGATAATGCCGAGCGTTTTGGACGTCACTTCCACGCCCATGAATTTCGATTTCTCCCATTTGCCCGCCTGGGTTGAGCGGTCGGCTTCGGGGATCTGGCGGGCGAGCGCCATCATCATGGCGATAGTGTGCTCGGCGGTGGTGATGGAGTTGCCGAAGGGCGTGTTCATGACGATGATGCCGCGCGCCGTTGCGGCGGGCACGTCGATATTGTCCACGCCGATGCCTGCGCGGCCGATCACCTTCAGGCGGGTCGCCTGGCTGAGCACCTTCTCGGTGGCCTTGGTGGCCGAGCGCACGGCCAGGCCATCGTAATTGCCGATGATCTCGGCGAGTTGGTCTTTGTCGAGGCCGGTCTTGTTGTCGGTCTCGATGCCGCGCTCGTCGAAGATCTTCTGGGCGAGCGGTGAAAGCTTGTCGGCGATAAGGACGCGGGGTGCGGTCATTGCCATTTCTCCGGAATGAGGTTGTGGGGTCATGCGCTTTCCCTCACCTTCCCGTCATTCCCGCAAAAATCGGGAATCCGGCGCCACCGTCCAAAAATGGAGCGGCGAGGTTGGATGCCCGCTTGCGCGGGCATGACAAAATCGGGTACGGTGCATCAGATCGTGTTGGCTCTAAGCCTTCAGCAGCTCGGCCTTGGCCGCCTCGAAGGCCCAGTCGAGCCACGGCAGGAGCGTCTCGATATCGGACGTCTCGACCGTGGCGCCCGCCCAGATGCGCAGGCCGGCCGGCGCGTCGCGATAGGATGCAATGTCCATCGCCACGCCTTCCTTCTCCAGCGTCGAGGCGATCTTCTTGGCGATAGCCGCCTGAACCTCGGCGGGCGCGGCCACCACGTCCGGATCGACGATCTTGAGGCAGACCGACGTGTTCGAGCGAATCGCGGGCTTCTCTGCCAGATTGGCGACCCAGGCCGTGCGCTCGACCCAATCGGCGATCATTTGCGCATTGCCGTCGGCGCGCGCGAACAGCCCTTTCAGTCCGCCCACACTTTCCGCCCAGGCCAGCGCGTCGAGATAATCTTCCACGCACAGCATGGACGGGGTGTTGATGGTCGAGCCTTCGAAAAACGCGCTGTCCACCTTGCCCTTCTTGACCAGCCGGAAGATCTTCGGCATCGGCCAGGTAGGTTTGTGGTTCTCAAGCCGTTCGACCGCACGCGGCGACAGAATGATCATGCCGTGCTGGGCTTCGCCGCCGAGCACCTTCTGCCAGGAGAAGGTCGTCACGTCGAGTTTCGCCCATGGCAGGTCCTGCGCAAAAGCCGCGGACGTCGCGTCGCACAGCGTCAGCCCCTCGCGATTGTCGGGGATCCACTCGCCGCTCGGGACACGCACGCCCGAGGTCGTGCCGTTCCAGGTGAAGACGACATCGCGGCGGAAATCAACGGCGGTCAGGTCGGGCAACTCACCATAGGCGGCCGCGAATTTGCGTACGTCCTCAAGCTTCAATTCCTTGAGGATATCGGAGACCCAACCCTCGCCGAAACTTTCCCACGCCAGCACATCGATGCCGCGCGCGCCGAGCATGGACCACATCGCCATCTCGAAGGCGCCGGTGTCGGACGCGGGCGTGATGCCGATGAGATAGTCATCCGGCACGCCGAGGATGGCGCGGGTCTTGTCGATGGCGGCCTTCAGCTTCGCCTTGCCGTCCTTGGAACGGTGCGAGCGGCCGAGAGCGGCGGTCTTCAGATTTTCAACGGAATAGCCGGGGCGCTTTGCGCAGGGGCCGGAAGAAAAATGCGGCACACGCGGACGCGCGGCCGGACGCGATATGGTCATGGTGGTCTACCCTTTCAGATAGTTGCCTCCCGTTGGGGGGAGGTGTCCCACCGGCGTGGGTAAGGCATGGGAGCAGGAAAGTCAACAGGAAGCCTTTACCGCAAGGCTAAGGTAAGGATCAGACGCACAATAATTGCTACGCTAAACAACTGGTTGTGGGCGGATGGTATAGTTCCACTCGCCATGGAAGTCGTAGCGTTCGGCTCGCCATTGGCGATCGCAGCCTTGGTTGCGCCGTTGATATATCGGAACAGAGCATCGCGGTCCGGATGGCTCGATCCCTCGGGCATCTTCCGGCAATGTCAGCGTGTCACGTTTCAGCAGGGGGCGCACGCTCGTCTTCAGTGGCGTGGCCTACAAGCTGTCGCTCCTGCCCTCGGTCATTGTCCGGCGCGGTATTTGCCGCTTTCCCCGCGCGAGCGTTGTGGTCCATATTTCGGAATGCTTTGGCACCGGCTCCTTGCGGCCGGGATGGAGATTACGCCCATGGACACGGAACAAACACCGCCCGCGGCCACGCCCGCCGCAGAGGATCGCTTTGACATCGTCATCAATGGCGGCGGCTTTGCCGGGCTGACCATGGCCTGCGGGCTGGCGAAATCGGCGCCGGGCGTGTTCCGCATCGCGGTCATCGAGCGGGCCCCGGCGCCCCAGCTTCGCGACGAGGCGTTTGACGGGCGCACCATCGCGCTCATGGCGGCGGCGAAGAACATGCTCGACGCGCTCGGGCTGTGGGATCGCATGGCAGCCGGAGCCGAGCCCGTGAAGACCATCGACCTCACCGACACCACGCTGGACATGCCGGTGCGCTCGTCGCTGTTGCATTTCGATACGCTGCTGTCAGGCGACGAACCGGCGGCGTTCATCGTCGAGAACACCGTGCTGAGGGGGGCGCTGCTCGACGCCGCTGCCGAATTACAGGGTATCTCGATCATTTCGCCCGACACGGTGGCCGCCGCTGATTTCAGCGGCGCGGCTGCGCATGTCACGCTCGCCAGCGGGCGCCGCCTCTCCGCCAGTCTCGTCATCGCCGCTGACGGGCGCTTCTCAGCCTTGAGCAAGATGGCAGGCTTCAAGACGCTGGTGATGGACTCCGGCCAAGCGGGGCTGGTGGCCACCGTCGCGCATGAGAAGCCGCATCACGGGCGCGCGGTGCAGCATTTCCTTCCCGCGGGGCCGTTCGCCATCCTGCCGATGAGCGGCAACCGCTCGTCGCTCGTGTGGACGGAAAAGCTGGCCGATGCGCGGGCGATCATGGAACTCGGCTCCGACGCTGTCCTGGCGGAGATCGAAAAACGTATGGGCGGCATGTTCGGGCGGCTGTCGATCCTGGGCAAGCTGCACTGTTATCCGCTGACGCTGACGCTCGCCCGCAGTTTCGTGAAACCGCGCATCGTGCTCATCGGCGACGCCGCGCATGGCCTGCACTGGATCGCGGGGCAGGGTCTCAATCACGGGCTGAAGGACGTCGCGGCGCTCGTCGAGGTGCTGGTGGATGCCTCGCGGTTGGGGCTGGATATCGGCGATCTGGAGGTCCTCAGCCGGTATGAACGCTGGCGCCGTTTCGACAGCACCACCTCGGCGGCGGCGATGGTCATGTTCAACAAGCTGTTTTCCAACGATAGCGCGCCTTTGCGCATGCTGCGCCAGTTCGGCCTCGGCGTGGTCGACCGCGTCTCACCGCTGAAGCGCTTCTTCGTCGAGGAAGCCGCGGGGGTGACGGGCGAAGTGCCGAAGCTGATGAGAGGCGAACTCGTATAGGCTGCCGCTTACTTAAGCGACGCGCACCCGGCGCGGCTCCTCGTCGGAACTCAGATCGGCGAGCACCGTCTCGCCGCCGACCGTCAGCTGCCCCTCTGCCGCCAGGATGCCTTTGCCGCCTGGGATGTAGACGTCCACCCGGCTGCCGAAGCGGATCAGGCCGATGCGGGAGCCCGCCTCGACCACGGTGCCCTCGCGGACCAGCGTCACGATGCGGCGCGCGATCAGCCCGGCGATGCGCACAACGCCCACTTCCGCGCCGCCCGGCGTCTTGAACACCATGGCTTCGCGCTCGTTGTCCTCGCTGGCCTTGTCGAGCGCGGCGTTCATGAAAAGGCCCGGCACATAGATGCGGCGCGCGATATGCCCATCGACCGGCGCGCGGTTGATGTGCACGTCGAACACCGACAGGAAGATCGAGATGCAGGTGCAGGCCGTGCCCTCGGCGAAACCGAGTTCCTTCGGCGCCGGGATGACGCGCACCGAAACGACCTTGCCGTCCGCGGGCGCGACGATGAGATCGCTGCCCAGCGGCGTGGCGCGCTCGGGATCACGGAAGAAATAGGCCACATAGGCCGTCAGCAGGAGGAAAATCCAGCCGATCGGGTTCCATACCCAGAAGCCCAGAAGCGTCAGGACTGCGCCCGCGGCGATGAACTTGTGCCCGTCCCAGTGGATGGGGGGTATGGCGGACAGAACGGTGTCCATCAGATTCTGCGGCTGTCTGTTCGATTGGTCGCTCATGGCCTGTCCCCGAGAAAGTTATCAGCGTTGGCGGCCATTTAGCACCGGAGTTGGTCAAAAGCGTAGCAAAGATCGGACATTTCCGCCGGTTTTCGTGGCTATTCGGCTGCGACGGACGGTTCGCCAGCGCCGTCCACCAGCGGGTCTTCCGCCAACTCGCGGGCGCGGCGGCGCACTTCCTCGGCCTCCTGCTGCCGCGTCCACATGCCTGCATAGAGCCCGCCTCTCGCCAGCAGATCGGCATGGCTGCCGCGCTCGACGATGCGCCCGGCCTGGACCACCAGGATTTCGTCGGCGTGGATGATGGTCGAAAGCCGGTGCGCGATCACCAGAGTGGTGCGGTTCTCGGCTACGCAATCGAGCGCGGCCTGGATCTGCTTCTCGGTGTAGCTGTCGAGCGCCGACGTCGCTTCGTCCAGCATCAGGATCGGCGGGCCTTTGAGGATCGTCCTGGCGATGGCGATGCGCTGTTTCTCGCCGCCGGACAGCTTCAGCCCGCGCTCGCCGACCATGGTCCGGTAGCCGTCCGGCAGCCCTTGTACGAAATCGTCGATCTGCGCCATCCGCGCCGCCTCGCGCACCTCCTCCTCAGTGGCGGAGGGGCGGCCATAGAGAATGTTGTATCCGATCGTGTCGTTGAACAGCACCGTGTCCTGCGGCACCATGCCGAGCGCGGCGCGCAGCGAGGACTGCGTCACGGCAGTGATGTCCTGTCCGTCGATCAGCACACGCCCCGACGGTACCTCGTAGAAGCGGAACAGAATGCGCGAGATCGTAGACTTGCCCGCCCCTGACGGCCCGACGATGGCCACCATCTTTCCCGCGGGCACTTCGAAATCGACGCCTTTGAGGATTTCGCGCGCCGGTTCATACGAGAAATGGACGTTCTCGAAGCGGATCGTGCCCCGGCTCACCGCGAGCGGCTTGGCGCCGGGCCGGTCCCTCACTTCCGGGCTGCTCCTGAGCAGGTCGAACATCGCCTCCATGTCCACCATGCCCTGGCGCAGCTCGCGGTAGATCATGCCAAGGAAATTCAGCGGCATGTAGAGCTGGATGAGCATGGCGTTGATCATCACGAAGTCGCCCTCGCCCGCGGGTCGTTCGACGTCCTCGAGTTCTGCGTATTGATCGCGCAGCCGATCGATGTGCTGGTCTACCTCTTCATCGGTGACCACCGGAGATTCGATGGTGATCTTGCGGCCGAC
>JBNKDX010000160.1:0-5611 GCA_050288485.1 Rhodomicrobiaceae bacterium
GGGGAGGATCGCTCATGAACGGTCTTGCGCTCTACCATGCCTTGCGGCGTCCGGAAACGGTTGCTGGCTTTGCTTTCGCAGTGGCCTCGCTTGCGGTTCTGGCCTTCGTGTTTCTCGCACTGTGGCGGCCCGCGCACCGGAATGCGGCCGCGGCCACAGCGTCCGTCGAGCGGTTGCGGCAGAGCATAGCGGTCCTCGAAATGGCCGACCGTCTCGCCGGCGGCTATGCGGCCCGTCTTGCCGAAGTCGAAACGTTGGAAGGCAAGCTCAGAATGCCGACCAATGATCCGGAGTTCATTCGGAACCTCGAACAACTGGCTTCCAAATCCGGTGCGGCGCTTCAGCAGGTTTCCTCACGCCCGGCAGTCAGCAAAGAACAGAAGGTTCGCGGCGCCGTTTTCGAGTTCCAGGTGAACGGCGGCTATCCGGCATTGAAGCAGTTCCTGGTCAGTATCCAGGCCCTTCCCGAGTTCGTCGCCGTCGAGCAGGTTCTGTTCGAACTGGGGGACAACGGGGGCGTCCGTGCACGCGTCGTCATCAAACGCATGGCTTTGCAGGGGTGAGGACGGGCGCATGATCGGGAGCCGTTGGCGGTATTGGACATACGGGGCGCTTCTCGCCGCTGCTGCGGCAGCCCATTTCGGCCTCGACGAAGGGGGGGACGGCGCTGGCGGCGGCGTTGCTGGCGAAGAGCGCAACCAGATTGCGCTGCCGCCCCTGCATGCTCTGAACGCGGCGGGACAAAGCGCGGTCAAGCGGAACATTTTCGCGTTGGCGTTCAAGCCCGCTCCGGCTGCGGTTGCCGTCGAGGAAACCAGGAAGCCGCCGCCCCCGCCTGTTGACCGGCTGGCGGAAGTCGAGGTTCTCGGCGTCGTCAGGCAGCGCGGCCAGCGGGCAATCCTGATCAAGGCCGGAAGCGATGTCTTCACCATCGTTGCAGGCCAGCGCTTCGGCAGAGACGACGCCCTTGAGATCGACATGGTGAAATCCGGCCAGATCCGCGTTTCCGATCGGGTCGCTAACGTTTCCAAGACTTTCACGCTGAGTGACGAGTAAGATGTTGCACCGCTTCCACGCTTTCGCCCGTCTTGTCGCGGGCTGTCTTCTGGCCCTTTCTCTTGCCGGTTGCGGCAATGTGCAGAACGGCTTCAGTTTCGGCTCGCTGATCGGCGGGGACGAGCCGACGGAACGGGCCGAGGATTATTATGTCCAGCGCGTCATCGCATTACGCAAGGAAGCGCGGGGGTCACCGGATTCCGCCAGCAGCAGCAATGAGCTGAGACGCGCCGAAGAAGAGGCGGGCGCTCATTACCTCATGGCAGGCGCGCAGGCGTTGAACGGCCGCCGTTACGAAGACGCGCAGCGGCTCTTCGAATTGGGGCTGCTGGCCCAGCCGGGTAATCTGGCGCTCAAGGAGGCGCACATGCAGACCATGCGCCGCCGTGAGGCGGGCCGGCTGTATGAAGAGGCGCAACGGGCGAAGAGCGTCGGCAACACGAAACTGACGCAGACGCTTCTCCTGAAGGCCAACGGCCTCCTTCGCGGCGATCCTAAAATCGAAGCTGCGCTGCGGAAAGTCAGCGCCGAGGAGGAGGAGGACCAGCAGCGCTACGTCATCAAGGCGCTTGAGTCGCGCGAAACGGTCGACCTCAATTTCCGCGCCGCGAAGCTGAAGGATGCGCTCAAGGTTATCTCCGAACCCTATTCCATCAATTACGTTTTCGACCCGGACGTCGAGACCGCCGAGGTCAATCTCAGCGCCAAGCAGGTTACCTTCGGGCAGGCCTTCAACCTTCTTCTTCAGTCAAGCGATACTTTCTACAAAGTTATTGGTCCGAATTCCGTCCTTATCGCGCCCAATAAGCCGGACAAGAAGGAAAAATACTCGGATCTGTTTATCAAGACGTTTCATCTACAGACAATCAAAGCCGAGCGCATGGCGGAGATACTCTCCTCCTCGCTGGAGTTGAAGTCGGTCGTCCAGAACAAGACGCTCAACACCATTCAGGTTCGCGGTACGCGGGAGACGCTGAAAATCATAGAGCGGGTGATCGCCGCCAACGACCGCTCCCCGGCGGAGATCATGCTCGACGTTGAAATTCTCGAAATCAACCGCTCGAAATCCGAACAGCTCGGTATTGATTACGGCTCGCAGATTTCGGCGTCGCTTCCGCAGTTCACGGTCACGGAGGCGATCGACAGTATTTCAACCAAGGTCTTCGGCGCCGGTCTCGTGACCGTGCCCACCATGACGCTGCGCTATTTCAAGAACGACGTTGACGCGCGCATTCTCGCCAAGCCGCGCATTCGCACGATCGACGGTGAACCGGCGAAAATTCATGTGGGCGACCGGGTGCCGCTGCGCTCGTCGACGATCCAGGATGCGACCGGCCAGACCCGCACGACCTTCGAATACCGTGACATCGGCATCCGCCTTGAGGTGCTGCCGAACTATCATCTGGACGACAGCATTAGCGTCGCCCTGAAGCTGGAGGTCAGTTCGCTCGGCCAGAACCTGGGCACGATCAACGAACCGGCATTCAGCATCGGCACGCGCAATGTCGATACGACCATGCTGCTGCGCGAAGGCGAGACGGCGGTGCTGGGCGGTCTGATCCGGGACGAGGAACGGCGCCGCCTCAACAAAGTGCCGGGTCTTGGCGATATCGGCGGCATCGTCGGCCGCCTGTTCGCGGTCAACGACGACGAGGATACGCGCACCGACATCCTGCTGACGATCACGCCGCACGTTTTGCGGCGCCAGGGTCTGCCGCGCATGAGCGACACCGACTTCTACAGTGGTCAGAAGGATGTTCTCACCACCCGGGACAATTTCGATTACCTCAAAAAACACGCGCCGGGCGCCAAGCCGCCGCGGATCAGGCTCTCACCCGATGGCAGCAAACAGGAAGCGGCGGTGCGTGATGTCCGCCCGGCCAACCGGCGCATGGCGTCCGCGGATCGCTCCGAGCCGGCGGCGGCCATCGATCCCGTCGTCTACTCTGAGGCGGGGGGCGAGACGCCGAGCATCACGTTCGGCACCGAGCATTACAGCGTGGACGAGGGGCGGGTTGTTACCGTGGAGGTGCGCGGCCGCAATCTCGATGCGGCGAAGGACATCAGCACCCGCGTCCTGTTCAATCCCGACAAGCTGACGCTCGATACGGCGTCGGGGAAGAAGGCCGCTGGCAAGGTGCGGACGGATACTAGTCAGCCAGGAATAGTAAACCTGACCTTCAAGAATATTCCCTCCGGCTGAGACGGCGGCGAAATCGTTCTCGCGACGCTGGCGCTGCGCGGCAAAGCCAAGGGACTTTCGTATCTGCTTCTCAATTCGACGGGGACGCCGAAAGGGAAAGACGGGCGGGCTATTGATGTTGAACTTGGAGCTTCGAAGGTCGAAATCCGCTAGCGGCGGCTTTGCGAAAATGGGGGGCTCGGCAGGAACGTCGCTGATCGAGATGATTGCCGTACTGGCGATTCTTGGCGTTCTGTCGGCGATAGCCATCCCCTACGCGCGCAAGAGCATACAGCGGGAGAAGGAATTCGCCCTGCGCGCGACCTTGCGCGAGGTGCGCGGCGCCATCGACAGATTTCACGACGACTGGGCGGCGGCGCAAGGCGGCGGGCAATACGGACGCGCAGCCAGCCCGGACGGTTATCCGCTGACGCTCGAAGTTCTGGTGCGGGGTGTCCGGGGGGGAGGGCCTGCGGGCGGACGGCGGCGCTATCTGCGATCGCTGCCGAAGAACCCGTTCGCCGCCCGCAAACCTGTGAGGGACCAGTGGCGGCTCGTCGGCTATCAGGACGATCCCGAATCCGGCACCGGCCGCGGCAGGGATGTCTACGACATCCGGGCCAGAACGCCGCTTAAAGCAATTGACGGTACCGCCTATGCCGACTGGTAAGCCAAGCCCGGGCTTTACGCTCGTTGAAATGCTCATGGTGCTCGCCATCGTCGGGCTCCTCGCGGCAATTGCCGCGCCATTGGTGACAAGCGCGGTCGTCCGGGCGCGTGAGACTGCGCTGCAGCAGAACCTCGCCGTGCTGCGAAAGCTGATCGACGACTATTACGCCGATCGCGGCCAATATCCCGGTTCGCTGGAGGTTCTGGTCAAGGAGGGATATCTGCGCGCCGTCCCGGCCGATCCCGTCAACGGCGGCAAGGCAGAGTGGGAACCGCAGATGACGAAGAGAGGACGCGGCATAGAAGACGTTCATTCACAGTCCACAGAGCGCGGCAGCAACGGGGTGCCATATGCCGAGTGGTAGTGTGCGTTTGTCCGCTGGCGGGTCGGCGGGCTTCACCCTGCCAATGATGCTTATCATACTGGCTGGGCTCGGCTACGCGGCGGTGACTGCGCGCGTTTCGTCTCAGTACCGTATAGCGCGCGAACGCGAGGAAGAACTGATTTTCCGGGGCTTGGCCTACGTTCGGGCCATCAAGAGCTTCTACCTCGCGGAGAAGGAGCCCGCGAACAGGCGCCTGCCGCGCGATCTCCGCGAATTGGAGAATGACCCCCGCTTCGCGGCGCAACGCCGCCACATCCGCAGGCTCTATGCGGACCCGCTGACCAGCGGCGAGTTTCGTTTGCTCATGGACGGCGGCGGCGGCGTGAAGGGAGTGGCGAGCGCAAGCAGCGGCAAGCTTTTCCGCCGCACCAGGATCAGCGACGCCATTCCCTTTGCCGGAGGAGCCGAGCGCTACGACCAGCTTCTTTTCGAAATCGATCCGAAACTATTGACGCAGGACGCCTCCGGTGAAGCGGCTGGCGCCGGGCAAGGCGGCGCAGCGCTCACGAGGCCGCAGCCCGCAACGAACGCGAGATGAAATACGGGACTCTAAGAGTAAGTCGGAGTGGAGTTGAAACATGCCCCCAGCGTTATTTGTCCGCGGCGATTACACGCCGGAACATCTTGAAGCAATGGCGGAAACGGTCCCAGACCGGGCGCACGCCAGGCGCCTGCGGGCTATTGCGGCGGTTCTCAAGGGCGTCAATCGCCGGAAGGCGGCGGAAATCGGCGGCATGCAGCGGCAGACACTGCGTGACTGGGTGCAACGCTTCAACGCCGAGGGCCTGGAAGGCCTCGTGACACGCAAGCCGTCGGGACGTCCGGCCAAGCTGTCGGCGGGGCAGAAGCGCGAGCTGCTCGTCCTGCTGTCGTCGGCGGCGGCAAAGGAAGAATACGAGGTTACGCTCTGGCGTCTCGCCAAAATCACTGAAATCATCAAAGTGCGGTTTGGGGTCAAGCTCAACGAAATCAGCGTAGGCCGCATGCTGCGGTCACTGGGGCTGATTTATGACGGCAGCGAGTGGCGCAGGCCGGATCGCAATGAGGAAACGCCAGCTATTGCCGTGCCATCTTATCCGCATGCGGTGCGCGTTTGGCGCCAGGGTGTTTCGGTTCACCGCATGGCTTGGCCGGCCGAACCAGTTCCCGAAAGCGCATGTTGTTGTTCGGGCACTCGTCCGATCTTCCGACGCACCTGAAGTGTAAGTCATTGCGTTGCCGTCATTATACGGGTATCGCAGCAGTCAGGCCACGGAGGACTTTCACCGCCAGGATCAGCGTCGCGCCCGGCGCAAAAACAAAACACTGCCGTAGTCAC
>JBNKDX010000161.1:0-5609 GCA_050288485.1 Rhodomicrobiaceae bacterium
ACATGGGATTGGCGATACTCGACCTGGGTATATTGAGCGTCGTAAATCAGCAGGTCGGCGCCCTGAATGAAACGTTCAATGCGTGCGTTTTCCTCTGCGGCAGCCTGCTCGCCCTCAGCAGCTATGGCGGCGTCAAAGGCAGGGTCATCGCGCCCTGCGGCCCTTTGGCGCCCTCAAGCACCTCGAAGAACGGATAAGACTTGTTCTCCCACATCAGTTCGCGGCCGCGCTGCGGATCGACTCGCAGCAGGGACATTACCGATTTCATCGACGCTCCATCCGCCCGCAGCAGACCACGCTCGACGAGCAGCTTGCCGACGGACGTGTAAGGATGGCCATTCTTGCCAGCGAAACCGATGCGAAGGCATTGATTGTTGGGCAGCCGGATGATACCCGAGCCCTGCACCTGCATGACGAATGCCTCATAGGCGTCCGATAGATAGGCGATCTCCAGGCCGCGCCCCTTGAGCACGCCCTCTTCGATTTCGCGCCTCGTGTAGTAGGGCTTCGGCCCGTCCGCCGTCAGCCGCGCCGCCGTCAACTCGGCAGGAAGATCGCCGCGATCGGCCGCAGGCGTCAGAAGCACGAGATCGTCCGGCCTGCGATAGACCGGCACCGAATATTCTTTGGTCGGTTTCAGCGAACCTTTGATTTCCGGCTCGAAATAGCCGGTCAGCAGCGCGCCTTTCGACGGCCGCTTGACGAGATGCGGCGTGAAATTCGCCTCGAAGAACGCCTGCGCATCGCCGCGCGAAAGCTTCGCGGGAAGGAGAAGCGCGATTTCACACACTGCCTGCACGGCCGGTTCGACGTCGGTGTCAGACGCGCCGGATTTCTCCTTCTCCCGCGGGATCAGTCTTTTGCAGGATTTGCGGAATGCGGCGAACGCGGCGGCGTGATCGTCACGCGCCCAGCCGTCGATCGCCGCGAAGTCCACGGGCGTCTTTTCCAGCGGCTTGGCTGAGGCGGCTTCGGCGCCGGAAAACTGCCATTGCCATAAATTGGTGGACACCATGACTACGGCCGCCAGCGCGAGACGAACAAGAAGACGCATGCCCTCATCCCCCCGAGGCTCCGCTTCTTAGTTCATCGAACCGGTCGCGACGAGCTTCCAGTTCGGATCGCGCGAAGATACGTCACGAGCGAAGGTCCAGACATCCGTCACCTCACGGATTTGCGTGGGATCGCCGTCCACGACCTCGCCCGCGCGGCTGCGCGTGGCGGTAATGAGTTCGCTCACGAATTTGATCGTGATCTGGGTCGTCTTGCCCGTCAGTTCGGCTTCGATGATTTCCGCCGCCGAAATGCCCACGAATTTGAACTCGATGGTCTCGCTGTTCTTCTCCCGCTCGCTGATCGCCGAGGCGAAGCTGTCATAAACCTCGCGGCTCAAGAGCTGTTTCAGGCCCTTGCGGTCGCCGGCGGCAAAGGCGGTGACGATCATTTCGTAGGCCGCCTTCGCGCCTTTCATGAAATGCTGCGGATCGAAACTCCGGTCCGTCTGCGCGATCGTCTGAAGCTTGCCCGCGAGGACGCTGCCCGCAGGCGCGATGTCCTTCAGCCGCTTGGCGAAAGTCTCCTCGTCCAGTTCCTCAGGCGGACGGTGCGGCTCGCCGCGCAGGGTCACGATATTGTCGCGAGCCTCGCCGCGCTCGGCATCGGCGGCCGTATAGCGCTCGTAATGCGGGCGTTCATTGCCGGTACGGCGCCCGAGAACGCTGCGCAGCCGGAGGAAAATGACAACCGCTATCACCAGAAAGATCAGTGTCAGAATGTCAAATGAGCCGTTCATATTGCCGCAGCTTCTGTGGATACACTTTGCGCGAGGAGGTTCTCACACCCACATATAGGAAATTGCCCCGGCTCGTGCCAGGGTTCTGCCCGAAGGTGAAACCGGTTGCGCATCCTATAGCAAATTACGCGATTGAAACCGTTAAGCCAACCGGCAAGAATTGCACCGCGCGCTCTCGCCGCTCCCATCAGGCTCAATCACCATGCCCCTTATCCTGTTCCTGCTCTTCATCGTCCTCCCCATTGCCGAAATTGCTGTCTTTATTGAGGCAGGACGCGTTATCGGCGTCGCGGCGACGATCGCGCTGACGCTCGCGACCGCATTCGCGGGCAGCATTCTGATGCGCATGCAGGGTATGGCGGCGCTGCAACGCTTCATGCTGGCCGCCGAGAAGGGCGAAATGCCGCTCCTCCCGGTCATCGACGGCATGGGCATTCTGCTGGCGGGCGTCCTCCTGCTCACGCCGGGCCTTCTCACCGATGCGATCGGGCTTCTCCTCTTCGTTCCCGCGGTGCGGCGTGCTGTCGCCAGGGCGGCGTTCCAGCGCCTTCTGACCAGCGGACACGTCCATTTCCACTATCGCGGCAGCGCCTCGGACTGGCCGCGGGGAGGCTCTGCGCCCAGAACTGGACCAGGCCGGGGACCGCTTCGTCAAGACGGACGCCCGCACAGGTCCAAACACGTCGTAGACGCTGAATTCGAGGAAGTCGACCCGCGGGAGAGCGGCAAGAAGCCGCCGCGCCTCGAACAGGGCGACGAGGACGAACGCAATTCCGGGGACAAATCATCCCCCTGGCGGGAAGAATGAGGGAACCGCCGTCCCGCGCAGGACCAATCCGAGTTGCGAAGGACTGGCCGCCGTGTTAGCGACTTGCCGCAAGCCACCGCGAACTGTCCTCCCCGCAGCACCGGTCTCTGACGCATGACGGCGGGACATCCATGCGGCCGCGGGGCGGCAGCCGCCGCACGAGTTTTTCACACAAGACCAGCTTGAGGGTTAGATCATGTCCAACGAACAGAACAGCGGCGCAGACGGCGCTGGCAAGCAGCCGCAGATCAATGTTCTCGGCCAGTACATCAAAGACCTGTCGTTCGAAAATCCGAGCGCCCCGCAGAGCTTCCGCACGCCGGGCAAGAATCCCAACATCCAGATCAATTTCAACGTAGGGGTGCAGTCGATCGGCGAGGACCAGTACGAGGTCGAACTCCGCATGGAGGCCAACGCCAAGAGCGACGAGGGCGTGCTCTACAATCTGGAACTCGTCTATGCGGGCGGTTTCATGCTCAAAAATCTGCCCCAAGAGGCGATCCAGCCGATCCTGTTCATCGAATGCCCGGCGCTGCTCTTCCCCTATGTGCGCCGCCTGGTGTCCGACATGAGCCGCGAGGGCGGTTTCCCGCCGCTGCTTCTCGATCCGATCGACTTCGCTTCGCTCTACCGCCAGCGTATGGCGCAGGCGCAGCAACAGGAAACCCCGGCCGTCACTCAGTAGGCGGTTCCCGGTAGAGGCGCCACAGCGGCTCTTTCATGCTGCTGACGAAAGAGCGATGCGCCTCACGCTCCGATGTTTCGATCCTGGCGGGCAGAGGCTGCGAGCGGGTGCGAACGGCGCTCGCGGCGGCCTTGCCTTGTTCCACCGCGCCTCCGCCGTAAGACAGATCGAAACCAGGCTGCTGGCCGCCCACGAGCTGCAGATAGACTTCCGCGAGAAGCTCGGCGTCGAGAAGGGCACCGTGCACGGTGCGTGCGGAATTGTCGATGCCATAACGCTTGCAGAGCGCGTCGAGGCTGTTCGGCCCGGCGGGATGCTTGCGGCGGGCAAGCGCCAGCGTATCGACTACGCGTTCGGACGGCACGGCCGGAAGGTCCAGGCGGCCCAGCTCCATGTTGATGAAGCCCATATCGAAGGAAGCGTTGTGAATGACGAGCGTCGCGCCTTCGATGAATTCCAGGAAACCGGCGGCGAGTGCGGCGAAGAGGGGCTTGTTGCTCAGGAACTGCGTAGACAGGCCATGCACGGCGAAGGCCTCGCGAGGCACGTCGCGCTCCGGGTTGACATATTCGTGCCAGACGCGGCCCGACGGCATGTAGTTGCGCAGCTCGACGCAGGCGACTTCAACGAGGCGGTCGCCGCGCCGGGGATCGAGGCCGGTCGTTTCCGTATCCATCACGATTTCGCGCATGGCGCTGTCTCCCGCTCACTCCATTTTCACCCATACCGGGCGCGCCAGTGCTCAAAGGCGTGCCCGGGGCGATCTTTGAGTGATTCGATGAGCGCATCGACCTGTTCGCGCGTTTCTCCCCAGCTCACGCCGGTATCGACGACATAGTCCGCACGCGCACGCTTGTCCTCATCGGGGAGCTGGCGGCCAAGGATCGCGGCGAGCTTTTCCTCGGTCATGCCGGGCCGCGCCATCACGCGCCCGGCCTGCACGGCGGCGGGCGCGCTGACGACGAGCGTGACGTCCACGATCTCGTGGCCGCCGGTCTCGAAGAGAAGCGGGATGTCGAGCACGCACATAGCGGCGCCCGCAGCGGCCTGATCCTGAAGAAACCGCCACTGCGCCTGCCGGACGAGCGGATGCACCAGCGCTTCAAGACGCTCGAAACCGCCGGGCGCGGCCATGAGCGCGGCGCTGAGCCGGGCGCGATCGACCCTGCCACCCACGGTGGAGCCGGGGAAGGCGGCCTCGATATGCGGGACGGCCTCGCCCTCATAAAGGCGGTGGACGGTGCCGTCGGCGTCGAGCACCGGAATTCCCCGCTCCGCGAAGTGGTTGGCCACCGTCGTCTTGCCCATGCCGATAGAGCCGGTCAGTCCGATGATCAGCATGGCATCAATGCTCCCCATGCCCCTCCAGATCGGCGACAATGAGCGCGCGCAGTTCCGGCGTCACTTCGGGGCGGACGCCGAACCACTTCTCGAAGGCGGGGACTGCCTGATGAAGCAGCATCCCGAGACCGTCAGCCACGCGGAAACCCGCCACCCGCGCCGCCGCCAGCAACGGCGTTTCCGACGGGATATAGACAATATCGTTCACGACCGCGCCGCTTGCGAGCCCGGCAAGGCTGATGTCGAGCGCCCCTGCGCCGGTCATGCCCTGCGTCGTGGTGTTGACGAGCAGGCTGCAGCCTTCGAGAGCTTCCGAGCGGCGCTCCCAATCCTCCACGTGCACCGCCGGACCGAAACCGGCCGCCAGCGCCTCGGCGCGCTCACGCGTCCGGTTGATGAGGCGGATTTCGTGAAATCCACGCTCGACGAGCCCCCCCAGCACCGCCCGCGCCGCGCCACCCGCCCCCAACACGGCAGCGGGAAGACCCGACTTGTCCCAGCCGGGCGCTGACTCATCGAGATTGCGCAAAAACCCATAGATATCCGTATTGGAGCCACAGAGTTGTCCACCCTCCATCCACAGCATATTCACAGCGCCGAGCCACATTGCGGCGTCGTCCTTGCGGGCGGCGGCGCCGAAGGCGAGTTCCTTGTATGGCACCGTAACATTCGCGCCCACGAAGCCATGCGTCCCGAGATTGCGGATGAACTCTTCGGCGGCTTCCGGCGGCACAGGCTGCTTTTCATACGCACCCTCGATACCGTAGCGCCGCAGCCAATAGCCGTGAATGAGCGGTGAGCGCGAATGCCCCGCGGGCCAGCCGATGATGCAGGCGCGTTTCATGAAATGTCTCCGGTCCCGTTCAGCGCGGAAGCCACTCGATATCGCGCAGATAGCCCAGAAGCGGCAGGAGCGGCAAACCAATTATGGTGAAATGATCGCCCTCGATGGCGGAAAAGAGCTGGATGCCGCGCCCTTCGAT
>JBNKDX010000162.1:0-5589 GCA_050288485.1 Rhodomicrobiaceae bacterium
GGTCAGCTACCTCATGCATCACGCGGGGCGCGTCGTGCCGCAGATGGAACTGACCGAGCATCTCTACGCCCAGGATTTCGAGCGCGACTCCAACGTCATTGAGGTGCTGGTAGGGCGCGTGCGCCGCAAACTCGGCATCGATCTCATCGAGACGCGCCGCGGTTTCGGCTACATCATCGAAGCGCCGGGCTCCGCCCCCGGACATGAGGCATGAGCGGCAAATCCATAAGGCTCCGGCTGTTTCTCGCCTCGCTGGCGTCCGTGGCGCTCGCACTGGTGATCGCCGGTTTCGGCCTTGTGAAATTGTTCGAAAGCCATGTGAAGGACAGGCTCCTCGCGGAGTTGTCGAACCATGTCCGCCAACTGGCCGGCAGTCTCGCCTTCAAGCCGGATGGAACCTTCGCCGAGAAGACCCACCTCAGCGATCCGCGCTTCAACCAGCCCTTGAGCGGCCTCTACTGGCAGGTCATCGACGAGGCGAACAAGGCATCTTTGCGCTCGCGCTCGCTTTGGGACACCTCCCTGGCCCTGCCGCCCGACGCGCTCACGCCCGGTCAGATCCACGCCCACACCATTCCGGGACCGATGAAGACCGAACTCCTGGCTCTGGAAGAACTCATCATTTACGACAGCCCTACGGGTAAGCGGAAAATGCGCATTGCCGCGGCCATCGACCGCCACGAAATGCGCCACGCGCGCCACGAGTTCATCGAAGCGATCGCCGCGGCGCTCGGGCTGCTGGCGCTGATCCTCGTCGGGTCGGCGTGGCTGCAGATCACGGTCGGTCTGAGGCCGCTCGAAGCCGTCCGCCGCGGCGTGAACGCCATACGCGCGCGGGAGAAGCGGCGGCTCGAAGGCGGTTATCCGGACGAGGTGTTGCCGCTCGTCGCAGAGGTGAACGATCTGCTGGACGCCCAGGATCGGGCGATCGAACGCGCCAGGACCCGCGCGGGCGATCTCGCCCACGGCCTGAAAACGCCCCTGACGGTGCTGGTCGCAGATGCGCGCAAGCTGAAGGATCGCGGCGAAACCGCGCTCGGCCAGGAAATCGAGGACATGACGCGGCTGATGCAGCGCCATATCGAGCGCGAACTGACCCGCACGCGCGTGACGGCGGAGGCGCGGCGCGTGGCGGCGATGACCGACGCCGTGCGCATGGTCCGCGGCATCGTTGGCGCGCTGCAGAAGACGCCGCATGGCGGCCGTCTGGAATGGCGGACGGAACTGCCCGAGCGACTCGATGCGCCCGTTCAGCCCGACGATTTCATGGAGGTTGCAGGCAATCTCCTGGAAAACGCGTCGAAATGGGCGAAAAGCTGGGTTCGCGTGGCAGCGCGCAACGGCGCCGGTATGATGACGCTGGCGATAACGGACGACGGTCCCGGCGTTCCCGAGGGCATGATCGAGGCGCTGGGCCAGCGCGGCGAACGCCTGGACAGCCAGGTGCCTGGCACCGGCATCGGTCTTGCCATCGCCAGGGAGATCGTGGAGGCGTATGGCGGCACGCTGAAGCTGTGCAATGAGCCGAAAGGCGGCCTCACCGCAGAGGCGGAATTTCCGCTGCGATAGGCCGACGCCCCGCCGCGATGCGCACCCCTGCCTCTACATCAAGATAAAGCGCCATTTTTCGCGCCCACACACCACAGGTAGTGATCTCCGTTAAGTTTTTGTTTAGGCTTCCGAATCAGGTAAACATATTGCAGAGGGGGCCAGAGAGATTGCTTGCCCTTGCTATTCGGGCTTTCGAGCGTCCTTGCGGCGGAACCTCGGAGCCGGATGGCGGCAGAGTTCGGACGGATGCGGGTGTTCGAGGCCGTCCAGCAAGCGAGAAACCGGCCAAATTGTGTTCCTATTCCGTGCTGCGCGTCATCGCGGCTGCGGTGGCAGGGCGTTTGTGTCGCGATTGCCCGCGGCCAGGCAGCGCTCTTGCGGATGCGGGATCTGCGGATTCCGGTGCCCCCTGATTTCTCACGCCGCCGGGGGGCGGCGAAACCGACAGGGGGCAGTCATGAGGCATGTATTCGGGGCTTTCGGCGTAGCAGCCGCATTGATTCTGCTGGCCGTTTCAGCAGCCATGAACTGGCAATTCGGGTACAGCCTCGGCAAGACGCAGTTCGATTCGCACATCCTCGGCGCCGCCAGCATCGCCGCCGACTGCATGAAAGCGCTGATGCCGTTCTTCATCTTCGCCGCCATCCGCGACCGCAACTGGTCGCAGGCGCTTGGCGGGTCGGCGCTCTGGGCGGTCTGCATCCTTTACGCCATGAGTTCGGCTATAGGCTTCGCGTCGACCAATCGCTCCGACACCACGACGACACGCGCCGTGTATGCCGCCAAGTACGAAGACCTCCGCAACGAACTGAACCGGGTCACGCAGGAGCGGTCCTGGCTGGCGAAGCATCGTTCCGCGGCCGCCGTGCAGTCGGAAATCGAGGCCATCAAGCAGAATCTGCGCTGGACCACCTCGAAGGGCTGCACGGACGCAACGCTCGAAGAGAGCCGCGAGCTTTGCACGACCTACCACAAACTGAATTCCGAACTCGCCGCGGCCCGGCAGGACGACGCGCTGAAGCAGCGTGCAGCCGAAGTGCGCGGCAGGCTCGCCCCGCTGCAGAACGGAGCTGGCGTCTCGGTCGCCGACCCGCAGGCCGACATCATCGCCAAGCTGACCGGCGTGGACATCAAGAAGGTCGAGACCGGCATGAGCATCCTCGTCATGCTGCTGGTCGAGCTTGGATCGAGCCTAGGGCTGTATGTTTCCACAAGCGCTTGGCGCATCCATGAGCCGCAGCGCAAGCCTGCGCCGGAGCCGGTGAAGGTCGTCGAAATCACGCGCCCCCTGGAGCTTGTACAGCCGCAGCAGCCTGTACAACTGGCGCTCCCGAAGAGCGACATCGAGACCTATATCAAGGCCCGCATCCGCCAGGACGACGGCGCTAGCGTCACTGCTCTCGCGCTGTACGACGATTATTGCGACTGGTGTCAGGCCGCGCAACGCTCGCCGGTTGGCCTGCCCATCTTTAGCCGCCAACTCACCGAGTTCGGCGTGCAGAAGGCGAAGATCGCAGGCAAGATCCGCTATATCGGCATCCGCGTCCGCGGCGGCGTCGAGGACGACGAGGATGGCGGCGATCTGGCGGCGGTGTCGTAAAACCGCCCGCCAACAGTTTCCCCCGGAGAAGGCTGGCCCCCGTGCTGGCCTTTTCTTTTGCGGAGCGCTCAGAAGCGGCGTTCCTTTGCCGTTACAGCTTGCCGCGTAGCGCCGCCGTGATCTGCGCCAATATGGACAACGCGATTTCCGCTGGCCCCTGCGCGCCGATGTTCAGGCCGACCGGTCCGTGGATCCGCGCCAGCGCCTCATCCGTCAGCCCCTCAGTCCGCAGCCGGTCGAGCCGCTTCGCATGCGTGCGCGAGGAGCCCAGCGCCCCGACATAGAACGCGTCCGACGCCAGCGCCAGCTTGAGCGCAATATCGTCGATCTTGGCGTCATGCGTGAGCGCCACGATCGCCGTCCGCGCGTCCAGCCCAACCCTGGCAATGGCTTCGTCCGGCCATTCGGCCATGACGGCAGCATCCGGGAACCGCTCCTCCGAAGCAAAAGCCGTGCGCGGGTCGATGATGAGAACGTCATGCCCGAGCATACGCCCCATCGGCACCAGGAACTGCGCCGCATGCACCGCGCCGATGATGATCAGCCGCGCTGGCGCTGAATAGATGCGGATGAAAACCTCGCCGCCGGGCGTATCCACCGGGCCCGAGCGGTCGAGTCTGAAAGCCTCGGCAAGATCCGCCGTCAGTTCGGGCAGATCGCCTGCGCGCGCCGCTTCGATCAGGCGCTGTTCCCCGCTGGCCAGCCATGTCAATAGGGCGACAGGCCGCCGGGCGGCCTTGGCGGCGATGATTTCCGACGCGACTTGCGAACGCATGATGCTCCTTCTCAGTCCTGAAACGGCTCTACATAGATCCGGATGCGCCCGCCGCATGCAAGGCCGACTTTCCACGCCGTCTCATCGCCGACGCCGTATTCGAGAAGCTTCGGTTTGCCGTTCTTGATGACGTCCATCGCCTCCGTGACGACCTCGCCTTCGACGCAGCCGCCCGAGACCGAGCCGAGAAAGTTGCCGTCGCTGTCGATCAGGAGATGGCTGCCCATGGGCTGCGGCGCCGATCCCCAGGTCTGCACGACGGTGGCGATCGCGAATTTGCGTCCCTCATCCCGCCAGGCGAGGGCCGTGTTCAGCATTTCAGGGTTTTCTCCTGCCATTGGCGCCTCTTTCACGCACTCTTATGGCGTCTCGGAATTGCCTTGGTATGCGCACCGCAAGGATGAAGGCGATCCGGAGACGGGACACTGGGCACTGTTCTCGTCCGCATCAATTCTATCAAGTATTACGATTGCCGTATGGCCTGTTTCGCACATATATATGGCTAAGTCCGCAGAATTCACATCCATGCAGAGGGCATGGCTGCCGTCCGGCCCGCGCCCGCCATCCACAGAGCGTTCGCCATGTAACGCCTCAAGTCCGTTGCGTTCCGCCGAGCTTCAGCGCGGAATGGGAGTCCGTTATGAGATTGGGAAGACATATCGCCGTCATCGGCGCCGGGGTCGTCGGCCTTGCAGTTGCGCTGCGTCTGCGGCGCGAAGGTTATCGCGTCACGATCATCGAGCCGGACGAACCGGGCAGCCACACCTCGGCCGGGAACGCCGGACTGATCATGACGGCGCAGACCACGCCGCTGTCCGAGCCGGGCATCTGGCTAAAGGCGCCCGGTATGCTCACCGACCCCACGAGTCCGCTCGTGGTGCGCTGGAACCGGCTGCCGGGACTTCTGCCATGGCTCACGCGTTTTCTGGGCAACAGCCGCAGAAGCCGTTTCGAGGCGATCGCCGGAGCGCTGGCGCCGATGGTGACGCGCTCGCTCGACGCCTGGCTGGCGCTCGTCAGCCCGTCCGAGGGCGCGCGGCTGTTCCGGCAGGACGGCCTTCTCTACGCGTTCAATAGCCGCAAGCATTTTGTCGCCGCGCAAAAAGAAGCCGCTTTTCGTGAACGCTTCGGCATTCCATCCGCCGTCATTCCCGCCGGGGAGCTGCAGCAGATGGAGCCCGCGCTCGGCGGCGGCCTCGCCGGGGGCGTTCTCTATCCCGAAGGCGCCCATTGCGTCGATCCCCAGGCCTTGTCGGCTTCGCTGTCCAGCGCGTTCCGCACTGGCGGCGGCGAGGTGCGGCGCACATATGCGCGCGCTCTGGAACCGTCGGCGGCGGGGGTCAATCTGATCATGGACGGCAGCGAGATGAAGGTGGACGCGGCCGTGGTTGCGGCGGGTGTCTGGTCGCTGCCGCTGGTGCGGCCGTTCGGCGTGAAATCCGTCCTCGCCGCCGAGCGGGGCTATCATCTGATGCTGAGCGATCCCGGCATTTCGCTGAACCGCCCTGTCATGGTGGGGGATCACAAGTTCGTCGTCACGCCGATGGCCGAAGGCATCCGGCTGGCGGGCACCGCCGAATTCGCTGCGGCGGACGACCCGGCCGACTGGCGGCGCGCGGACCTGCTCCTGCCGCTGGCGCAATCGCTCCTTCCGCATCTCAAC
>JBNKDX010000163.1:0-5556 GCA_050288485.1 Rhodomicrobiaceae bacterium
AGACCGCTCCCGGCCCAATTTTGTCCCCGCTGCACACTTGCTGCTGCCGTCCCCGCCGGGTGCCGTTCCATGCCGCGCTCCACCCCGCGGGAGCGCGGCGCGAACGGCCCAGCCAGGGCAACAATCCTCCTTCCTCGCGAAACACGTCCCGCGACGGTCCATTCGCCAGTACTGCGATCAAACTACAGGTCGGTGCCGATCTTCAGTTGCAGGGTATCGGAATACTCACCTTCCATGAGCCGGACTGAGGCATCGGAAGCAATGTTGATATCGACAGTCAGGGTGCCGTCATTGATGGGGTCCTGCAGAGCATCGGTAACCTCAGATTTCGTGCTGTCTTCGCCGCCTGTCGTCAGCGTAACGTATTGAAGGTCTCCCGCGGCGACGGCGGCGGTGTAATTCACTCTGTTAACAAAACCATCAGGTGGCGTACCGTCGGATCGTAATCCGTTATTACTTGAATACAAACCGATTTTTGCTTTGTAGTTCATCGTTACGTTCTTGTATTCAACACTAATTGTTGTCGTTTGTGGATGAAGATCCTGGTCGGCCAAATCGGTTATTGTTATATGACCACCGTTCATTGTAGCATTTTGTGCACCTTCGGCCGGGGTCGGTTCCGATGGGAATATCGCTACGGTCTTCACCGTGCCACCGAGTGAAAGCTCTTTCACCACAGGATTGGCTGCGAACGCCGCTCCGGACAGGAGGCCGAACGCCAGGGCTGCTATTGATATACTACGGAGGTTTTTCATTTTGTTGTTCCCCTCTTACTCGTTTACTCAACTGGTTACGGAAACTCCCCAGCTCTACGCTACGCCCTAATCGGAATTGATTTCACGTATTGTTATAATATTACTTGTACGATGCCTGTAAAACTCTCCACCCCGCTGCCTTTCACTGCCGCGCCGAAACGGTGATCGTCAGGCGGTCCGAATATTCGCCCGCCACCGGTATGCCGTCCGGCTTCCACGCCACCGTCAGGCGACCCGCCGTGTCCATGGCGATGCCGTCGCCGGAGTTGCTGAAGGGGCAGCTCACCGCGCCCGCGCGTATGCTGCCGCCGGTGCAATGGTCTTCTATGGTGACGGCGTCCGTCGGGATGCGCACCGTGACGTCGTAAGGCACGGCGCTGAGGAAGCCGCCCGGCGCCTCGCGGACGGCCTTGTGCGTCAGCGCGCCATGCTCCGCCTCCAGCCGGTATTCGAACGGCGTGTTGCAATGAACGGTGAAGACGAAGTCGCGCCGCCCCGGGCGGGTGATGTCGCCCACCTCCACATTCGCATCGAGGGACGCGCCGCCCTCCGCCGCGCCCGACCCGAGGATGGCGCATTCGCGGCCGACCTCGCCCTCCAGATGCACCGACACCCTGTTGGCGGCGGGAGCGGCCCACGGCAACGCCGCCAGAACGGCGCACCCGGCGGCGACGAGCGCCAGGCGGTTGCGTCCCGGTGCGAGCCGCGCCCGCCGCCAAGGGGGGAGCGCATCTCCTGGAGTGGACAGACGGTATGTCATCGAGATATGTAACCCCGCTGGCGCACGGCCAAAATCAGGCTGCAGTCTATTTGCCCCGGACCTGCGTCATGCTGTTTCAAGCGGATCGAGATACGGCGCTGTATTCATTATTTGATTGCAGATAGCGCGGAGCGCCGCCTTTATTCCATTCAGTATGACTACGACTGATGCGGGATCGTCACGGTTTAGCCATAATAAATGCAACCGGAGATGGAGCTTCCGCGGGGGCAGCCGCCGGAAACGGCAACGGCTTGCATTTGCAGGGTGGAGACGCCACATTGCCTGCCATCCGGAAGGCTCGTCCGCCGTCCTCCAACCCAACCGCCCCGCTCCCGCGCCCATGGCCGCCGTCATCTCCGTCAATGCCGTTTCGAAGACCTACGCCACCGGCTTTCAGGCGCTCAAAAACATCAGCCTGGACATCCGGGAGGGGGAAATCTTCGCGCTTCTCGGGCCGAACGGCGCGGGCAAGACGACGCTGATCAGCATCGTGTGCGGCATCGTCAATGCAACCTCCGGCACGGTGACCGTCAATGGCCGCGACATCGTCCGCGACTACCGCGCCGCGCGCTCGGCCATCGGCCTCGTCCCCCAGGAGCTGACGACCGACGCTTTCGAGACCGTGTGGGCGACCGTCAGCTACAGCCGCGGGCTGTTCGGCCGCCGCGCCAACCCCGCCTATATCGAGAAGATCCTGAAAGACCTGTCGCTCTGGGATAAGCGCGGCAGCCAGCTCCGCACGCTGTCGGGCGGGATGAAGCGCCGGGTCATGATCGCCAAGGCGCTGTCGCACGAGCCGCGCATCCTGTTCCTCGATGAGCCCACCGCGGGGGTCGATGTGGAGCTGCGGCGCGAAATGTGGCAGGTGGTGCGCTCGTTGCGCGACTCGGGCGTGACGATCATCCTGACGACCCATTATATCGAGGAGGCGCAGGAGATGGCCGGGCGCGTCGGCGTCATCAACCGCGGCGAGCTGATTCTCGTCGAGGACAAGGACGAGTTGATGCGCAAGCTGGGCAAGAAGCGGCTGCGGCTCGATCTGCTGAAGCCGCTCGGCGCGGTGCCGGCGGCCCTCGCCGCATACAAGCTGGAACTCGCGGCTGACGGCCATGAGCTCGTCTACACCTACGACACGCAGGCGGAGCGGACCGGCATCACTGCCCTGCTGCAAGACATCCGCGCGGCTGACATCCATTTCCGAGATCTTCACACCGACCAAAGCTCTCTCGAAGACATCTTCGTCAATCTTGTAAAGAACACCCCATGAATACCTTGGCCATTTGGGCAATTTACAAGTTCGAGATGGCGCGGGCGTGGCGGACACTTTTTCAGAGCATCGTCGCGCCTGTCATCTCCACTTCGCTTTACTTCATCGTTTTCGGCGCGGCGATCGGAGCGCGCATCTCCTCGATCGACGGCGTCAGCTACGGCGCCTTCATCGTGCCCGGCCTGATCATGCTGTCGCTCCTGATGCAGAGCGTGTCTAACGCCGCGTTCGGCATCTATTTCCCGCGTTTCACCGGCACGATCTACGAAGTGCTGTCGGCCCCCGTGTCGCCCTTCGAAATCACGGCGGGCTATGTCGGCGCGGCGGCAAGCAAATCCATCATTCTCGGCCTGATCATTCTCGCAACCTCTGGCCTGTTCGTGCCGGTGCAGATCGCGCACCCCTTCTGGATGATCGCGTTCCTGGTGCTGACGGCCGTCACCTTCAGCCTGCTCGGTTTCATTATCGGATTGTGGGCCGACGGCTTCGAGAAACTGCAGATCGTGCCGCTGCTCATCATCACGCCGCTCACCTTCCTCGGCGGCAGCTTCTATTCCGTGAGCATGCTGCCACCCTTCTGGCAGAAGGTGACCCTGCTGAACCCGGTCCTCTATCTCATCAGCGGTTTCCGCTGGAGCTTCTACGAAATATCCGACGTGGCCGTCGGCGTGAGCCTCGCTATGATCGGCCTCTTCCTCGGCCTTTCGCTCTTGCTCGTATGGTGGATTTTCCGTACCGGCTACCGGCTGAAAAGCTGAGCCTCCTCCCGCGGAACCGTGTTCCGGAACGATGCAAACGGCAGCCGGTTTGCGCCCGCCGCCCGGCCCGGCCGCGACATCTCGGTACACTCCCCCATTTCGGTGGGTAAGGCTAAAGAGTTGGCTTGCAACTTTCCGCGGTCTTCTGCAGGATGCCGGCACACAGGCGTGGGGGAGTACTGAAGAGATGGGGTCCGGCGGATCAGGTATGGAACTGATCTCGTGGCAGGGATGGGGCGTCACGGGGTCCATAGCCACGCTGCTTATCCTGTTCACGACCATTTTGCTGTGGCTGTTGCCGTTCCCGTCCGGCTCGGTGCGCGCGCAGCTTGAAAACGTTGCGGATCGGGTTGATCTGCGTGCGCGGCTCGGCGCGGAACCGCCTTTCGCGCGCTATCGCATGGCGGTCAGGCGCTTTGGCGCGTGGCTGCAGCAATGGTTCGGCCCGCCATGGAGCGCGCAGGCCTTCGAACGCTGCGTCGCCATCGCTTTCGTCTTCCCGGTGGCGCTGTTTCTGACGGCGTCGGTGCTCTACGGCTACAAGCACGGCAGCATCAGCTCGGGCGAACTTCTGCTGTTCCTCTTCGGCGTAGTGATGGTCTCCATCATCGTCCGGACGGTTTCCCACCTCATTTACTGGCTGGTGCAGCGGATGTGGCGCACCGTGGGCGGCGACAACGAGCTTGCCGAGATCATCTCGCGCATCCTGCTCGGCGCCTTTGCGGTCGTTTTCGCCTTCGCTATCTCCTTCGCGGTCGCCTCCAGCCTCGCCGGGCAGTTTTCCGACATCGGCACCGTGGTCTTCGCCATCCTTGGCGGCTTCGCCTTCGCCTTCGCCTTCGCACTGGCCTTCGCCATTGCGGGGATATGGGCGCTGGGGATCGCTCTGGTCATCGTTACGGCGCTCGCGCTGACCATGGCGAAGCAGTTCGCCTTCTTCCTGCTCCTGTTCTTCGTCATCCTGCCCGTGTTGAACGCGCTGATGGACTGGGTGTCCTGGGCGGTGACGCGCTATCTTCTCGCCTGGCTGCAGCAGGCCCCGGACGGTCCCTCCGGCGTTGCGATGGTCGGGGTTATCCTCATCGTGAATATCGGGGCGGCGATCGCCTTCATGTTCGTGCTGGCCGTGCTCCTGCCCATCGGGCTGGAGACCGCCGACCTCATGCTCTCCCTGTTCGGCCGTCAGGCGTTCGACTGGCGCGACGTCGCGGTGCAGGCTGTGGGAGCGCCATGGGACGAAGGCTTGTTCGTCACTGGCATGCTGCTGACGCCGCTGGCGCCGTCCATCGCCAATATGACGATCAGTCTGGCCGCGCTCGCCGCACCGCATTCGAGGGGAGCCAGCGGGGCTCTCCACGCCATTTCCGATCATCCCGATGCTGCTCCCGCCGATGCCGAGGTCCGGATGGCCGTGCATGCCGTCTACATGGCGCGTCTGTGGTATCTCCCGGCGCTGGCGGCCTCGCTCACAGTGTATGTCGGCGTCTGGGCGGTCTTCTATTTCTCGCAGCTCCCTGTCGCGAAGTTCCTGTACACTCTGGCGCTGTGCTCCACGTCGTGGAGCCACGGGCAGTGCCCGGCTCTGTAGCGCGGCGGCAAGAACGAGAGATCTGGGCAGGCATCGTTCAGATGTGGCCGCGCAAGTGCGCCCGCCAGATCAGCCACAGACGGCCGAGCGGGTTGATGTCCGCGATTTCGTGCAGAGGCCGGTGGTCGGGCGCCGCGAGTTTGCGCAGCAAGGGACCGGAGAGCGCCAGCGGCAGGAACGCCGGCAGCGCCGCGGCGGGCAGTTCCGCGCAGCGCTCGCGGAACGAGGCTAACGCCGCCCCGGCAGCCTCGCGCAAGACGGCCAGCGCCGCACGTAGCCCCTCGCTGTCTTCGCCGCGAACGATCGCCTCCGCCCGGACACCGTGCGCGTCCAGCACATCGGAGGGGAGAAAAACCTGCCCGCGCACGGCGTGAAGGGGAAGCGTCCGCATCAGGCCCGCCAGCCCGTAGGCCACGCCCGCATGCGCG
>JBNKDX010000164.1:0-5555 GCA_050288485.1 Rhodomicrobiaceae bacterium
GGTCGGCTCCTCGGCGAGGCGTGTCGCCACCTCGGGATGATGCTCGGCGAGGGCCACGAACAGGGGGATCCTGCCGTGGATGTCCTGGAGGTTGACGTCAGCGCCGTAATCGACCAGCAGGTTCACGATCTCGAAGTTGCCGCTCGCGGCCGCTGCGTGCAGGGAGGTCCGTTGTCGCGTCATGTTGACGTCGGCGCCGTCGTACTCGTTGCGGCCGCGCGTGTGCAGCGCGTTCGCTTCGATCTCGCCCCAGGGCGCGAAACGCCAGCCGACGCGCGCGGTTCCGGACAGGTTCTTGTAGCCGTCCTTATCGGGCTCATAGGTGAAACAGCCGCCGCCGCCCTCCGTCCAGGGCCGCCCCTTGCAGGCATTGAAGCCTTCCGTCGTGGAGCCGGACAGGCCGAAATTGTACCAGATGTCCGGGCCGATGCTCCCCGACACCGTGCCCGAACTCTTCATCGTGCCGAAGCTGCCGCCGGTCGCGCTGAACGTTGTGCGCTGCTGGCCGCCCTTCTTCGTGAAGATCTGGATCACGCCGCCGATGGCCTCGGAGCCATAGAGGGCGGCGCGCGGCCCTCGCACGATTTCGATGCGCTCGATAAGGTCGACGGGCAAATCCTGGAAACCGACCGTGCCGAGCGTGGCCGAGCCGATTTTCACGCCGTCGATCATGACCAGCACATGGTCAGCGTTGGCGCCGCGCAGGTAGAGCGACGTCACCTTGCCCGCCCCGCCATTGTTGGCGATGCCGACGCCGGGCGTGCCGCTCAGCAGGTCCTGCACACTCCGCGCTTGGCTGCGCGCGATATCCTCGCGGGTGATGATGGTGACGGCGGCGGACGTCTTGTCCACGGGCTGCTCGGTGCGCGCCGCGGTGATGATGATTGGTTCCAGTTCGGGAACGGTCTGGGCCTGGACAAGCGAGGGAAGGACAGGCAGCAGGCTTGCTGCCAGAAGGGTAGGTACTCGCATCGGTACACTCCATCCGCGCACGACCCCGCGCGCGATTGTTGGCGCAAGGGCATGTCAGAGGGTGGATGCGGAACGCGAGACGGAAGACTGCCTGTTGCCCCTGGCAAAGCCCTCCGCAATGCCCGATCAGGTGCTCAAGGCCGGTCTCCGGACTCACGAGCGGGATGTTTCCCGAGGACAGCGCCTTCCCATGCGGTCATGCACAGTGGCGTCGAGCTGTCTTCTTTCTCGTCTACCGTTGCGGGGGCAGTGCCGGACTTGCCTCATGGAGACGCACCGGCTTCCCGTTTCATCCGGGGTTTGCAGTCTCCCCGGACACCAAAAGCGAATAAAGTTTTATCGAAACACGGGCCTGTGTCAACGCACGGCGTGTGGATTTACGGCAACGGTGATCGCGGATCGTGTCCGCCCGAGGGGGAACGGGCAGGAAAGATGTGCAAATCGCGCCGTTGTCGCGTTCAGGTTGTTGCTGATACGCGTGCGCACTCTTAACAAATCACGCATAGGTTGAATTTTTCGGGCGCTCATGGATACGAAGGGAAACGGTCCTTCCACGCTTCCGCCGGTTGGGCCGCCGCCGGGAGCGATGAAGCTGTATTTCACCAACGCGTCGTATCGCAAATGGTTCATGAGCAGACTTTTTCTTTGTGTGCCGTTTCTTCCGCGCCGTTTCCGCGAGCGCATGCGGCTTCGGTTCAGGAAACGCCAGACCGCAGCAAAGATAGCGCGACTCGGGATTTCGGAATTGACGGAGCCCGCGCGTGAGATCTTCCGCGAGTTGCATGCGCTTCATGCCGCCCGGGGGCGGAACCGCCGTATCGAAAGGTAGAGATGCGTATCCTGCTGGATTTGCAAGGCTGTCAGACGGCAAGCGCCCAAAGAGGGATCGGGCGCTACTCGCTAGGCTTAGCAAGGGCGCTCGTGCGGCATCGAGGCAGCCATGATCTCTGGCTGGCGGCGAATGCCCGCCTGCTGGAGACCATCGTCCCTTTGCGCGCGGAGTTCGAACCCTGCCTCGGACCGGACCGGATCGCGGTGTTCGAGACACCCGGCGCCACGGCCCTCGCCGACCGGCGGAACGTCTGGCGCGCTCGCGCAGCAGAGCTGATCCGAGAACGGTTCATCGCTCGTCTCGATCCCGATGTCGTGCACGTTTCAAGCCTGTTCGAAGGACTGGACGACGATGCCGTCCTGTCCGTACCGGAAGAGGAGAGCGTTAGAACGGCGGCGACGCTGTACGATCTCATTCCGCTGCTCAACCCGGAGGAGTATCTCGGCAATGCGCGTCTGAAGGCGTGGTACGAGTGGCGGCTGAACAGCCTTCGGCGTGCGCGGCTGCTGCTGGCCATTTCCGAATATTCACGCCGGGAAGCCATCGAAGTGCTCGATATTCACCCGGACAGAATTGTCACGATATCCGCCGGCGCCGACGAAGAGTTCTGTGTCCGGCCGCGCCACATGATCGACGAAAGCGGGCTGCGCCGCCGTTACGGGCTGACGAAACCCTTCCTTCTTTGCACGGCAGGCTTCGATCCGCGCAAGAATATCGGCAGGCTGTTGGAGGCCTACGCCCTGCTCGCGCTGGAACAGCGGCGGCAGTTCCAACTCGTTCTGTGCGGCAGGATATCGGAGGGCGTCCTGTGCGAACATCAGGATCAGATCAAGCGGCTGCGGGTGCCGCCGGGCGACGTCATCTTCACTAGGTATGTCCCGGATGACGACCTGATTTCACTCTACAATCTGTGCCATCTGCTCATCGTGCCATCGCTTCACGAAGGCTTCGGCCTTCCCGCCATCGAGGCGATGCGCTGCGGCGCGCCCGTGATCGCGTCGGACTGCACGAGCCTGCCGGAAGTCGTCGGACGCCGCGATGCGCTCTTCGATCCGGCCAGCGTCCCGTCGATGGCGGCGAAGATGAACGAAGTTTTGTCGAACGAGCGGTTTCGGCAGTCCCTGGCCGCGCGCGGTCCGGCCCGGGCCCGCTCCTACACCTGGGACGCAGCGGCCAGACGCACGCTGGAGGCTTTCGCGGACATGGTTGCGCGTCCCCGCCCCTCCGCTCCGCAGGAAAAAGCCGAGTGCGCCGCGGCCGCACCCGCTGACGAAGAGCGCGGGGCATTTTTTTCCCGCATCCTGTCCATCGGGGAGAAGCCGGGGCCATCGCAAGGCGATCTGGCGGCCGTCGCCACGAGCATAGCCGCCAATGAACCGGCCGCGAGAAAGCCGCGCCTGTTCATCGACGCGTCGGCAACCGGCGAAGCTCCGTGCAGGGCGATGGCGGGCCTTGCGGCGGCTCTTCTCAATAGCCGCGGCGTTGGCCGCGCAGCGGCGATGCAGGCCCAGCCCGTGTTCATTTGTGAGGATGCCGGTCTGATCCGCCATGGGCGCCCCGCCGCCACCTCGGAAGGCGTCCGAAGGCGGGTATCCCCCTGGGAGCACACACCTGCCGATTTTCAGGCAGGCGACATCTTTCTCGGCATCGGCTGGAACGGTTCCGCCCTCCGCGCCGGCATGGCGGATCTGAAGCGCGCACGCGATCGCAGCGTGAAGATTTACTTCACGGTACACGACCTGCTGCCGGTCCTCGTGCCGCACGCCTTTCCGCCGAAGACCGGAGAGATGTACGCCGAATGGCTGCGAACCGCGGCGGATCTTGCCGACGGCATGGTTTGCGCCTCCCGCGCTCTGGCGCACGAGTTGCGGGACTGGCTGAGCCGGAATGCCGCCCGGAAGGATCGCCGCCCGCTGAAGATCGCCACGTTTCCCCCCGGATACGACGCCGAAGCGATCGAGCCCGTGTTCGACTTGAAGCCGGCAAGCCGGCGAACCCTCGCCAGAATTAACGAGCGCCCGTTCCTGCTCATGGCCGGCAGCCCGGGGCCGCACACGGGACATGCGCAGGTGCTGACAGGGTTCGATCTGCTCTGGCGGCGCGGTGCGGA
The DNA here is from genome assembly GCA_050288485.1 of Rhodomicrobiaceae bacterium. Classification (GTDB taxonomy): domain Bacteria; phylum Pseudomonadota; class Alphaproteobacteria; order Rhizobiales; family Rhodomicrobiaceae; genus JARRLC01. Next base: position 3,915 of record JBNKDX010000164.1, read on the forward strand.
CATCAACCTCGTCATCGTCGGCGAGGCGGGCTGGAAGGCCAAGGATCTTACGGTGCGCCTGTGGACGCATCGCCAACGCGGCAGGCGGTTGTTCTGGCTCCGCGGCGCCAGCGGCGGACTTCGGTGCCGCATCCATGAATATGCCGCCGGTCTCATCGCCGCGTCCGAGGCCCAAGGTTCCGGCCTTCCGCTCATCGAAGCCGCGCGCCACGACACGCCGATCATTGCGCGCGATCTCCCGGTGTACAGAGAAACTGCCGGTGAGCACGCCCACTATTTTAGCGGCCAGACACCCGCGAGCGTTGCCGGCGCAATAGAGACGTGGCTCGCTCTCCGGGAGCAGGGCCGTATCCCCTGCTCCGGCCGCATACCGTCGCCCACATGCGCCGAAAGCGCCCAACGTCTGCTTCGCACGATACAGAATGGCGACAGTGTGTTGACATGGCCCGCGTCGCCACTTCCGCAGTCCGCGCCGGAACAGCAGGCGATGCGCGCCGCGGCGGCTGGCGGTTGAGACCCCTGTCTCGCTATTCAAGCAGGGCTTGCGTTTTCTACGCCGCTGCCTGGGCGGGTCCGCCGGACTGCCGCAGCTCCGGGAGGCTTGGATAAATTGAGGGGTGGGAAGGATGGGCAGCCGCAAGCTTGCGGGCGGCGGCAAATTGGTGTACCCAAGCGCCATGAAACACGTGCCTTGCGCGATCATCATAAGACGAATTTGCGGCCCGGCCGCCTGAGGGCGCCGGGAAGATTGTCCTCGCCGTTCGGTGAAGCGATAGGACAAGCAACAACGCCGCATTCCTTCCGCGTCTACGGCGCGCCAGGACCAAATGATTGATCTGCCAAGGATTGCTTCCCATGCAAAAGAAACGGAACGCGGCCCCCAAGGCCAGCAAACAGGCCCCTGCCGCAGAGGCTGCCGCTGAAGGCCGCGACTGGAGCAAGACGCTCTTCCTGCCCCGCACCGATTTCCCGATGAAAGCGGGCCTTCCCGTGGCCGAGCCGAAGCTCCTGGAACGCTGGGAGAAGATGAAGCTGTTCGAGCGCATGCGCAAGGCGGCCAAGGGCCGCGAGAAATTCACCCTCCACGACGGCCCGCCCTACGCCAACGGCAACATCCATATCGGGCACGCGCTGAACAAGATCCTGAAGGACATGGTGTCCCGCTCGCAGACGGTGCTGGGCAAGGATTCGAATTACGTGCCGGGCTGGGACTGTCACGGCCTGCCCATCGAATGGAAGATCGAGGAGCAGTACCGCAAGAAGGGCAAGGACAAGAACGAGGTGCCGATCCTCGAATTCCGCCGCGAATGCCGCGAGTTCGCCGAGCACTGGATCAACGTGCAGCGCGACGAGTTCAAGCGGCTGGGCGTCATCGGCGATTGGGACAATCCCTATCTGACAATGAGCTACGACGCCGAAGCGGTGATCGCCGGCGAGTTGCACAAGTTCGCCATGTCCGGCCAGCTCTATCGCGGCTCTAAGCCGGTGATGTGGTCGGTGGTCGAGCGCACGGCGCTGGCCGAAGCCGAGATCGAATATCAGGACTACGAGAGCGACACGATTTGGGTGAAGTTCCCGGTGCGCACCGGCGCCCATCAAGACGCCTTTGTCGTCATCTGGACCACCACCCCGTGGACCATC
>JBNKDX010000165.1:0-5537 GCA_050288485.1 Rhodomicrobiaceae bacterium
GCAAGCCACGCTTCATCCAGATCAAGGGCATCAACATGGATGCGGATCTTGGTCGCAACATGATTTACATCACCAACACGGACGTTCCAGGCATGATCGGCTTCATGGGCACAACGCTGGGCGAGGCGGGCGTCAAGCGCTCGGTCATGATCCTCAACGGCCTGGGCGGACAGACGTTGTCGCGGCGGCATGCGCTGAACTCGGCGGCATTGATGAACGCCGCTCAGCCCGAATTCCTGGCGACGCTGGTCGTGAGTTTTCCCAAAGGAGAAGGCCGCTTTCGCGCTGGCTTCCCGGAGTGGGAGCCGCTCAGCGTGCCCGGCCTGATGCAGGAAATGGAAGTGTTTATTTCCGCGCTGGAGCTGAAACGCACCGTCTTCCGCAGCGATCATGCCTCGAACTGGCTGATCCTGAAAGGCACGCTCGGGGCCGACAAGGAGCGCCTGCTGCGCGAGCTGCGCACGGCCATCGCCTCGCCCGAGAGTGCGCCGCTGCGTCCGGCGTGGGCGCGCGGGCTGTAGCGGGCGCAATGAAAGCCACGGCACGGGGCACGCCTCTGGCGGCGAGGGTGGCGCTTAAAGACACGCCGTCCGGTTTCGCAGCATACTGAAACTTAAACCTTGAAATGCCGGCGCGAGCGGGCCAGATGCATGGTCTATCCGTACTCTACATCCCCGTATCGAAGAGAACATGTTTTCCCAGCTTAACGATCTGGCACTTTACGGAAATCCGCTCACGAACTGGCTCGCAGCTATCGTCATCGCGGGCATGACGCTGGTGGCGTGGCGGCTGTTCCGGGCGATCGTCATCGCCCGCTCGCGGAGACTGGCAGCACAATACGCAGAACAATACCATGTCGGGTGGGCGTCGTACGCGCTCGACGCGCTCGACCGCACCAGAATGGCGCTTCTGCTCATCGTCGCCGTGCGCCTCGGCTCCCTCCCGCTCGAACTCTCCACCGGCATCGATAAATTCCTGCAAAGCGCCACGATCATAGCCCTCTTCGTCCAGGCCGGGCTGTGGCTGATCGGTTTCTACGATACGTGGTACGAAAAATACCGGGCGGACAATCTGGAGCGGCACGCCGCATCGGTCACCACTCTGGGGGCGGCGAGATTTTTCGTACGGCTGGCCGTGTGGATCGGCATTGGCCTGCTGGCGCTCGACAATATCGGCGTCAACATCTCGACACTGATTACCGGTCTCGGCATCGGCGGCATCGCCGTGGCGCTGGCCACGCAGAACATTCTCGGCGACGTTCTCGCTTCGCTCTCCATCATTTTCGACAAGCCATTCGTGGTCGGAGATTTCCTCGTCATCGGCGACGAGATGGGGACTGTGGAGAACATCGGCCTCAAAACGACGCGCGTGCGCAGCCTCTCCGGCGAGCAGCTCATTCTGTCGAACTCGGATCTTCTGTCCAGCCGCATCCGTAATTACGGCCGGATGTACGAGCGCCGCATCGTCGGCGGATTCGGCATCACCTACCAGACGCCGCTGGAGAAGATCGAGCGCATCCCGCAGATGGCGAAGACCGCTATCGAAGCGCAGAGCAACGTCCGTTTCGACCGCGCTCACTTCAAAGCTCACGGGGCGTCCAGCCTCGATTTCGAATATGTCTATTATGTTCTACTACCGGATTACGGCGTGTACATGGATGTTCAGCAGGCCATAAATCTGGCGCTTCATCGCAAATTCTTGGAAGAAAATATCGAGTTTGCCTATCCGACACAGACCATATTCCTGGAGCAGCCGCAGCAAAAGCCCCAGCAGCGTCAGCCCAAGCGCTCGAAATGACGGCCGTCCGGCCGCGAGAAGACAAGGCGCTAGCATCCGCCGCAGAGAACGGCCTCATCGCCCGGCATAGCTATCACGTCGAATTCATCAAATGGCAGGGTTCTCCGCCGAAATTCCAATTGTCACTTCTTCGCCATTTGAAGACAACCATATCATCCTTAACCAGCGGAGCAGCAGCCAGCCGTGCCCGCGCCGTTCGCAAATGAGTCGCCCTCCCGCCGCGGCCAGGGCCAGCGCCTCACCGCGCATTGGCGCGCATTGCCGGTGTCGGTCGATGCCGAGGCGGCGTTCCACGCGCTTTACGGAACCTCGGCGGCTGCATTCTGGCTCGACAGCAGCCTGCCGGGTGAAGCGCAGGCGCGCTGGTCGTATCTGGGCGATGCGTCCGGCCCGCTCGCCGCGGTGGTGTCCTACGATGCGGGCGCCGGACGTCTGACCCGGCATGATGGCAACGGCGTCAGCGTCGAGCCGCTGAGCATCTTCGGCCATCTCCAACGCAGCCGCGCGGACGCACCCGTGAACGCGCCGCCATGTCCGTTCGCGGGCGGGCATGTCGGCTGGTTCGGCTACGAACTCAGGGACGAGTGCTGCCAGCAGACGCTGACGCACCATGCCACGACGCCGGACGCACTCTTCATACGAGCGGACCGCTTCCTCGCCGTGGACCATCTGGAAAGGCGCACCTATGCCGTCGCGCTGGCTGCGCCGGAAGGAGCCGCCAGCGCAGACGCCTGGGCCGAGGCCACGGCGGCGCGGATCGGCGGTCTGCCGCCGCCGCCGGAACCGCACCATGGGCGCGGCCGCGAGCCATTGGAATTCAAGCTCAATCGCAGCCGCGAAGGCTATCTCGCCGATATCGGGCAGGCGCTCGAATGGATCGCCGAGGGCCAGACCTATCAAGTCTGTCTCACGAACGAATTGACCTGCCATCTCGATGCCGACGCCTTCGAACTTTACCGTACGCTGCGGCGTCTCAACCCTGCGCCCTTTGCGGCGTTCATTCGCTGGCCCGGCGGCGCCGTGCTGTGCGCCTCGCCGGAGCGCTTCCTCAGCGTGGACGCCAGAGGCCGCGTGGAGACCAAGCCCATCAAGGGCACCATCCGCCGCGATCCCGACCCGGCGACCGACCGGGCGCTCGCGCGGCAGCTCGCGGCCAGCGAAAAGGACCGGGCCGAAAATCTGATGATCGTCGATCTGCTCCGCAACGATCTCTCGCGCGTCTGCGAGACCGGCTCCGTCATCGTGCCCTCCCTGATGGCGATCGAGAGTTTCGCCACGGTCCACCAGCTCGTCAGCACCGTGCACGGCCAGTTGCGGTCCGGCGCATCGGCCATAAATCTGATCCGTGCGGCTTTCCCCGGCGGCTCCATGACGGGCGCGCCGAAATTTCACACCATGGAGCTGATCGACCGTCTGGAGCGCCGCGCCCGGGGCGTCTATTCTGGCGCGCTGGGATGGATCGGCGACGACGGCGCCATGGACCTGAACATCGTCATCCGCACCATCGTGGCGCAAGGCGGCCGTCTCAGCATCGGGGCGGGCGGCGGCATCGTCGCCGATTCCCAGCCGGAAGCCGAATTCGACGAGATGCTGTTGAAGGCGCGCGCGCTCATCCAGGCAATCGTCCTCACGGCGACGGGCGGCGCGGACGACGACCGGTACCGCATCGAGGGGATTTGAGGAAAGGAAAGGCGGGGCATGAGCGAACCAGTGGTGTGGTTGAACGGACGCGTGCTGCCGGAAGACGAAGCATCCATTTCGATCTTCGATCGCGGCTTTACGCTCGCCGACGGCGTGTTCGAAACCATGCGCGTCATGGACGGCGAACCGCTGTGGCTGGAAGACCATCTCCGCCGCCTCCGCGAAGGGGCGGAGGTGTTCGGCATTCCCGTCCCGTCCGGCGGCGACGTCATCGGCCAGGGGCTGGCGGAGCTGATCGCTGCCAACGGCCACGCCCAGGCTTCGCTGCGCCTGACGTTGACGCGCGGTCCTTCGCGCGTGCGCGGGCTCTGGCCCCCGGCGATGCCGATGACGCCGACCCTGCTGGCCACGGTCAGCCCGATGCCCAGCAGCGCCCGCCCGCCACTAAACATGGTGGTGGCGAAATCCGTGCGCCGCAACGAGCATTCGCCCCTGTCGCGCATCAAGTCGCTCAATTACGGCGACAACATCCTCGCGCGGCGCGAGGCCGAGGCTCGCGGCGCCGGCGACTGCCTGCTGCTCAACGGCGCGGGCCGCGTCGTGTGCGCGACGGCGGGCAACGTCTTCCTGCGCATCGGCGCGAGCTGGCTGACCCCACCCATCGCCGACGGCATCCTGGCGGGGACAGCGCGCCGCCGCCTCCTGGGCCTCATCGGCGCCCGCGAGGTATCCATCGACCCCAGCGCCCTGGCGCAGGCCGAGGCGGCTTTCCTGAGCAACAGCATCGGACTGGCCGCCATTCGCGCCATCGAAGGCCGCGAATTGAAGGATATCGGCGATTTCCTCAGCGGACTTTCGCTGTTCCGGCACGGTTGAGCAGGAATGCCTGTCACAACTGGGACGAAATGCCTTGGCGCGGCCCCAAAAATGGCGTTGTATGCCGTTGCGTTGAACGAGCGGGCCTCCGGATGGGCAGTATGCGACATACCATCTTCCGGACCGAAAACATCACCAAGGTGTATGACACCGGTGCTGTGCAGGTGCATGCCCTGCGCGGCGTCACGCTGGAGCTGTACGCTGGCGAGGTGGCCGTGCTGCTCGGACCGTCCGGCTCCGGTAAATCGACGCTCCTGAACATTCTCGGCGGCCTCGACTTGGCGACGTCCGGCAGGGTCGTCTTCGAAGACCGCGACCTCGGCGCCTTCGATGAGAACGCGCTGACCGAATTCCGCCGCCACCACATCGGCTTCGTCTTCCAGTTTTACAACCTCATCCCAAGCTTGACCGCACGCGAAAACGTGGCGCTGGTGACCGAGATCGCCGATCAGCCGATGCAGCCCGAGGACGCGCTCGGCATCGTCGGCCTGGGCGAGCGCATGGACCATTTTCCCGCCGAGCTTTCCGGCGGCGAGCAGCAGCGCGTCGCAATCGCGCGCGCCATCGCCAAGCGCCCGAAGGTGCTGCTCTGCGACGAGCCGACCGGCGCGCTGGATTCGAAGACCGGGATCCGCGTCATCGAAGCGCTGATAAAAGTCAATGACGAGCTGGGCACGACGACGGCGATCATCACGCACAACGCGCCGATCAAGGACATCGCCCATCGGGTGATCTTCTTCCACGATGGGCAGATCGCCCGCATCGCCGAGAACACGCATCGGCTGGCGCCATCGGAACTGACGTGGTGACGGCGGGGCAAGGCGGGAGCGGCTGAAACATGTTCGTTACGGCGCTGAATAAGAAGCTGTTCCGCGATCTAATGCACATGCGCGGCCAGGCGATAGCCATCGCCCTCGTTATTGCCGCATGGGTTGCGACGCTCATTCTGGCGACGGGCGTCCGCGACTCGCTGGAAGAAACGCGCCGGGCCTATTATGCGCGGTACCGCTTCGCCGATGTCTTCGCGAACCTGAAGCGTGCTCCGATCTCGTTAGAGAAAACAATTCAAGCCATTCCCGGTGTCGATAAGGTGGAAACCCGAGTAGTCACCTACGTTAATTTAGACATTGCCGGTTATACGGATCCGGTCAATGGACACTTAGTTTCATTACCCGCCAATAGCCGCGGCTTGCTTAATCAAATCGTCTTACGCAGCGGTCGTT
>JBNKDX010000166.1:0-5537 GCA_050288485.1 Rhodomicrobiaceae bacterium
CGCCACGTTGAAGACCGCGTTCAGCACCGTCGGCGCGTTGCGCGGCCCCTTCGCCCAGCCATGGCCGATCGACGTTTCCAGGTTGTCGTCGCCGCCCATGCCGAGATTGTGGCAGGTGTTGCAGCTGATCAGATGGCTCGCCGAAAGCCGGGGTTCGAAGAACAACATCTTGCCGAGCGCGATCTTCGCCTCCGTCACGGCGTTGTCTTTAACGGCCGGAACCATTGAGGGCACCGCCCGGAAATGCTCCCGTGCCTGTTTCGTGAGGCTGTCCTCTGCCGCGGCAGCGCCCGCAAACGCCAGACCGGCCGCTAATGCGATGATTAGCCTTTGCATACTCTTCCCTTTTCAGTTGAAGGCGGAATGTCCGGCATCGCCAGCTTCGGTCGGCGGTCAGGGCTGCCGGATGTATGCAGTATGGGCCTGCGACATCGGAACGCCTTGATGCACATCAAAACTATTCTAAAATTACAACAAACGCGAGCTTTTTTAGAAGTGTTCCAAAGAATTGGAATGCTGTCAATATCTTCGTTTTGACGCTATCGCGCATTTGTGACTCGGGTGCGCGGTAGGGCGCGTGCGCTATTCGTTAAATACGATTGAGTTTGTTATTTTTGAGTTATTAAAGAATTCTCGCGTCGCCCCGTTCTTTCCCGGATGAAAACGCAATAAATCCTAAGGCGATGAAATTATTGTTATACCTACTGCAGAATGACGGGTGCGCACACACCGCGCTGGGCGCGGTAAACTCACGCCGCTCACTCCGGCGGCTCAACCTCAAGTAGGTTGCGTGCGCACCGGCTCGGCATGGCCGACCACGCGGACGATTTCGGGGATGTCGTGCTTCACCGCGTGTTCGATGCTGTCCACATGCGTGTGTATGACGGCGATCGAAAGCTCCGGATCGACACGGCAGTGATAATTCACCACCAGACCGGCATGAGTTTCGCGCACGCGCACATTGTGCACGTCCCCGGCAACCCCGGTTTCCGCCGCGCGCGCCTCCAGCGCCGTCTTGATGCGCGCCACCGTGGCGGCATCCACGTCGCGGCCCGTCAGCCCCTGGATGTCGAGCGGCTCCAGATGCGTCTCGACTTCGACGTCGGCGCCCAGCTCATCCTGGATCGCCGCCTCCATCTGGTCGGCGATGGCGTGGCCCTCGCGAAGCGGCATGCGCCCGTCCAGCTCCAGATCGAGGCTGACCGAAAGGCGGTCGCCGATATGCTGCACCGTCACATGATGCACCGGGTGCCGCATGAGCCTGGCGACATGCATCACGCGCTCCATCACGGTCTCGTCGCTGAGGACGCGCGGCGTCACCGTCACCGTCACGGCGGCGCGCGGAAGCTCTCCGGTGATGGCCGCAATGACATTCCGCCTGATGGTCTCGACGCGGTCGAGCGGCAGCGTGCGCGCCACGCCGATTTCCACCTCGGCAAAAAAGGTCGGCCCGGCCGGACGCAGACGCACCGCGTCGACGGCCGCCACGCCGCTGACATCGTCCGCGAGGCGGGCCACGGTGGCGGCGAGACCTGGGGGCACGGCGTCCATGAGCGTGTCGATCGTCCGGCGTCCGAGCCGGTAGCCTGCGAAAGAAATGAAGGCGGCGACGCCGATTGCCGCAATGGCGTCGCCCTGGGGGTAGCCGTATTGCGCGGCGATCAGCCCGCAAAGCACCAGCGAGGAACTGACCAGATCTGAGCCGAAATGCAGCGCATCGGCCGCCAGCGCCTCGCTATGGGTCTTCTTCGCGATCCGCAGCAGGCTGCGCGAACGCACGATATCGACGACGATGGAAGCGCCGAGCACCGCATAGGCGATCAGCGACGGCTGCAGCTCCGTCGTCCCGCTGCGCAACCGGGCGACGGCTTCCATGGCGACGTAGACCGCCACGACGAACAGCAGCCCCGTCTCGATGAGCGCGGCGACGGCTTCGATCTTGCCATGTCCGTAATGGTGCTTGTCGTCCGCGGGCTTACCGGCGACGCGGATCGCGAAATAGGTCATGAGCGTGGCGCCGACATCGAGCAGCGCATGCAGCGCGTCGGAAAGCAGACCCAGGCTGCCGGTGATGAAAGCGGCGACGAACTTGCCCACGGCCAGCGCCACGCTGGCGAAAACGGAGGACAGCGCCGCCTGCTCTTTGATGTCGTTCATGCCTGTCTGTCTCAGTTGGTAAAGAGATTGCGCCACGCCATTACCACTCCGGATAGGCTTAAGCAGGGCGGGGCGCTCTGTCATCCTGGAAACGCTGTACGCGACAAGACATGCAGGGATGACACATCCCGGCGCGCAGTTGCCGCGAGAGTGCACGTTCCGGTGGAAAACGCTGCCGCGCGCCCTGGACTTGCCGCTGCCGCCTGGGACATTCTGGTACCGTCTTCTGCGTCGCGCGGCCGCTGCGCAAAGTTTTTCCGGTCACGGCGGCTGTTGTCCTGCCATCGGCGGCGAACCGATAGTTCACTGCGCGTTTTAGTCTATCTTGATACTAGGCAGGACATCCGTGTCGCTTCGATACGCGTATTTCTGCTTACAACTATAAGAATTGGATCATGAGGAAACGCGGTCGATAATGCGCCCGCCGAAATCTAACCTTCAGGAGCTTTGAGAGATGTTCGAAGTCCGCATACACGGACGCGGCGGCCAGGGCGTGGTGACGGCGGCGGAGCTGCTGTCGGTCGCCGCGTTTCTCGAAGGCAAATATGCGCAGGCCTTTCCGAGTTTCGGATCGGAGCGCATGGGGGCGCCGGTCGTCTCCTTCTGCCGCATCGACGCGCGTGAAATCCGCCTGCGCGAACCGGTCGGCGAGCCCGACGCCCTGATCGTGCAAGACCCCACGCTCATCAAGGTTATCGACGTCTTCCATGGCCTCAGGCCGGGGGGGTATGTGCTCGTGAACAGCAACAGGAGCGCCGAGGAGCTGGGGCTTGGCGCGCTTCTGGGCCGCCTTCCGGAAGGTCATGTGCGGATCGTGCCCGCAACCGATCTGGCGCTGAAGCATATCGGCCGGCCTCTGCCCAACGCCGTGTTGCTGGGCGCGTTCGCGGCGCTCACCGGCATCGTGCATCTCGCCTCGGTGGCGACAGCCATCCGCGAGGCTTTCCCGGCGAAAGTCGCCGAAGCCAACGTCGCCGCCGCCACTGCTGCATACAACTCGATAAGCCCGGCAAAAGCCGCCGCCTGAGGAGGAAAGGGCCCGATGCTGAAACAGATCGAGGGATCGAGGGCAATGGCGGAGGGGATCGCGCTGTGCCGCCCCGAAGTCATCTGCGCCTATCCGATCACCCCGCAGACCCACATCGTCGAAGGGCTCGGCGAGATGGTGCGCACGGGGGAGTTGGCCAACTGCGAGTTCATCAACGTCGAGTCTGAGTTCGCCGCGCTGTCGGTGGCCATCGGTGCATCGGCGGCAGGCGCACGCGCCTATACCGCGACGGCCAGCCAGGGCCTCCTGTTCATGGCGGAAGCCGTCTACAACGCCTCCGGACTTGGCCTGCCCATCGTCATGACGCTCGGCAACCGCGCCATCGGCGCGCCCATCAATATCTGGAACGATCATTCCGACGCCATGGCGATGAGCGACGCCGGGTGGATGCAGCTTTTCGCCGAGACGAACCAGGAGGCGCTCGACCTTCATATCCAGGCATTCCGGCTCGCCGAGGAGCTGTCCATGCCGGTCATGGTCTGCGTGGACGGCTTCATCCTCACCCACGCCGTGGAGCGGATTGACATCCCCGAGCAGACTGATGTGGACTTCTTCCTCCCGCCTTTCGAGCCGGTGCAGGTGGTCGATCCGCGCCGTCCGATTTCCATCGGCGCCATGGTCGGGCCGGACGCCTTCACCGAGGTGCGCTTCCTGGAGCATTACAAACAGACGCTGGCGCTGCGCCTCCTCCCCGAATTCGCCAAGGAGTTCAAAACGCGCTTCGGCCGCGAATCCGGCGGGTTGCTGCGCACCTACAAGGCTGACGATGCCGAGCTGCTGATCGTCGCCATGGGGTCGGTCAACGGCACCATCAAGGACGCCGTCGACGAGATGCGCGCCGATGGCATCCCCATAGGGCTGGTTACGCTCGTTTCGTTCCGCCCCTTCCCGGTCGAAGCGCTGCAGAGGGTTCTGGTCGGGCGCAAGGACGTCGTCGTGGTGGAGAAGAGCTTCGCCGTCGGCATGGGCGGGCCGCTCGCCAACAATATCGACCTTGCGCTGCGTAACGTCGCGGGTGCCCCGCGCGTCCATTCGGTTGTCGCCGGGCTGGGGGGGCGTCCGGTCACGCGCGCCTCGTTGCGCGACGTTTTCCGCAGTGCGCTGGTCCAGCCCTGGGAAGGCGCGCATTTCCTCGATCTCAACCGCGAGATCGTGGCCAAGGAGCTGCACTATGTACGCAAAGTGCGCCGCTCCGGTCCCACCGCTGAAAATCTGCTGCGCCGCTTGAACTCGGAAGCGGCCGGTGCCGAAGGAGGGCGGGCGCAATGACCCCACTCAATACACTGACGCCCACCAAGCCGGCTGCCGATCCGCAGACGTCTGCGCCGCCATCCTCGACGCAAAAGCTGCATTTCTACCAGAAAGGCACGTTCACCGTCGGCAACCGGCTGGTGTCCGAGGCGTTGCGCTCTGTGCAGGCATCCACCAGCCGTTCGAACGCCCTCACCTGCGGCCATCGCGCCTGCCAGGGCTGCGGTGAGGCGCTGGGCGCGCGCTACGCGCTGGACGCCGCCGTCCGCGCCACGAACGGCAACCTGATCGCCGTGAACGCCACCGGTTGCCTGGAGGTCTTCACCACGCCCTATCCGGAGACCTCGTGGCAGATCCCCTGGCTGCATTCGCTGTTCGGCAATGCGGCGGCGGTGGCGACCGGCGTTGCCGCGGCCATGCGCGTGAAGGGACGGCCGGAAGTACGCGTAGTCGCCCAGGGAGGCGACGGCGGCACGACCGATATCGGCTTCGGCTGCCTCTCCGGCATGTTCGAGCGCAACGACGACGTGCTCTACATCTGCTACGACAACGAGGCCTATATGAACACCGGCGTGCAGCGCTCTTCGGCCACACCGCCGCTCGCCCGCACCGCAACCACCCCGGCCATGGGGCCGGAGCCCGGCAACGTCTTCGGTCAGGGCAAGAACCTGCCCCGGATCGCCATGGCGCACGGCATTCCCTATGTGGCCACGGCGACCGTCGCCGACCTCCACGACCTGGAGCGCAAGGTTTTCCGCGCCATGGAACTGCGCGGCGCGCGTTACATCCACATCCATGTGCCCTGTCCGCTGGGCTGGGGATCGGCCTCGGAAGACACCATCCGGCTGGCGCGGCTCGCCGTGGAGAGCGGCCTGTTCCCGGTTTTCGAGGCGGAACACGGGCATGTCATGGCCAGCCGCAAGATCCGCCGGAAAGTGCCCGTGGAGGAATATCTGCGTCCGCAGCGCCGGTTTGCGCATCTCTTCAACGCGCATGACGCCACGGCGCGCATCGCCAGGCTTCAATCCATCGCCGACGCCAATATTGCCGAATACAACCTTATGAGCGGTGAGGAGGATCG
>JBNKDX010000167.1:0-5509 GCA_050288485.1 Rhodomicrobiaceae bacterium
CATGGACAGGTCCACCGATATCATCAAGGCTATCGCGCGCCTGTCCTACTTCTACAAGCATGAGAGCTGCGGCCAGTGCACGCCCTGCCGCGAAGGCACCGGCTGGATGTGGCGCGTGCTCGAACGCATGGTGACGGGCGACGCGAACCGCGAGGAAATCGACATGCTGTGGGACGTGTCGAAGCAGATCGAGGGCCACACCATCTGCGCGCTGGGCGACGCCGCGGCGTGGCCGGTGCAGGGGCTGATCCGGCATTTCCGCCATGTCATCGAGGAACGCATCGACCAGCGGCGGAGCCGCGGACGGCGCCACGCGGCAGCGGAATAGAGGGCCAAAATCGCGGAGGAATGACGTTTCGCACCCTGGCCAGCAGGCAAAACCATGAGTATACAGCGGGGGAATTCAGCGTTGGGCATCAAGGTCGCAGCAGGACCGGCATACGGGGAATGAGCCAGCAATGCCGAAATTGACGATTAACGACAAGACGATCGAGGTCGAGGACGGCCTCAATCTGCTGCAGGCCTGCGAGCAGGCGGGCGTCGAGATGCCGCGCTTCTGCTATCACGAGCGCCTGTCGATCGCCGGCAACTGCCGCATGTGCCTCGTCGAAGTGGCGGGCATGCCGAAGCCGGTGGCGTCCTGCCACATGAGCGTCAACGATTTGCGCCCCGGGCGCGACGGCTCGCCCCCCGTGGTGCGCACCGACACTCCCGCCGTGAAGAAGGCGCGCGAAGGCGTGATGGAATTCCTGCTCGTCAACCACCCGCTCGACTGCCCGATCTGCGACCAGGGCGGCGAATGCGACCTGCAGGATCAGGCCGTGGCCTATGGCCTCGATGGCAGCCGCTTCAAGGAGAACAAGCGCGCGGTCGAAGACAAGAACATCAGCCCGCTCATCAAGACCTTCATGTCGCGCTGCATTCTCTGCACGCGCTGCGTCCGTTTCGTCACCGAAATCGCGGGCGTGCCGGAACTGGGCCTTATCGGGCGCGGCGAGGACGCGGAGATCGCCACCTATCTCGAACGCGGCATGAATTCGGAGCTGTCGGGCAATCTGATCGACGTCTGCCCCGTCGGCGCGCTGACCTCCAAGCCCTATGCGTTCAAAGCGCGGCCCTGGGAGCTGCGCAAGACCGAGACCATCGACGTCATGGACGCCGTCGGCTCGAACATCCGCATCGACACGCGCGGTCGCGACGTGCTGCGCATCCTGCCGCGCAATAATGACGACGTGAACGAAGAGTGGATTTCCGACAAGACGCGCTTCGTCTGGGACGGGATGCGCCGGGCGCGGCTCGACCGCCCCTATATCCGCCGCGACGGCAGGCTGGAGGAAGCCACTTGGCGCGAGGTCTTCACGACCATCGCCGACCGCGTGAAGGCGGCAAGCGGCGCCATCGGGGCCATTGCAGGCGATCTCGCGGCCGCCGAGGAGATGTACGCGCTGAAGCGCCTGTTCCAGGCTCTCGGCTCGACGAACATCGACTGCCGCCAGGACGGAGCGCACTTCGATCCGAAGCAGGGCCGCGCGTCCTACCTGTTCAATTCGACGATTGCCGGGCTGGATCAGGCGGATGCGCTGCTGCTCGTGGGAACCGACCCGCGCCATGAAGCGGCGGTGCTGAATTCGCGCATCTATCGCGGCTGGCGGTCGAAGCGACTGAAAGTGGGCCTGATCGGCAAGCCGGCGCGCCTGCAGTATCAGTACGAGCATCTGGGCGAGGGGCCGGAGACGCTGAAGGCTGTCGCCGCGGGCTCGCATCCCTTTGCCGAGACGCTGAAGAACGCCAAGCGCCCGATGATCGTCATCGGACAGGCGGCCATCGCCCGCCCCGACGGCGCCGCCGTTCTGAGTTTTGCCGCGCAGGCAGCCGTCAGTTGCGGGCTGCTCAAGCCGGACGAGGGTTGGAACGGCTTCAATGTGCTGCACACAGCCGCGGCCCGCGTGGGAGCGCTCGATCTCGGCTTCGTGCCGGAGGATGGCAAGGCGAACAGTGTGCTGGACAAGGCGCAGGACGGCGCCATCCAGTTCCTCTATCTCCTCGGCGCCGACGAATTCGATATCAGCCGGATCGGCGATGCCTTCGTGGTCTATCACGGCACCCATGGCGACCGTGGCGCACGTCTTGCCGACGTCATCCTGCCCGGCGCCGCCTACACCGAGAAGAGCGGCACCTATGTGAACACCGAGGGACGCGTGCAGGCGGCAGAGCGCGTCGCGTTCCCGCCCGGAGACGCCCGCGAGGACTGGACCATCATCCGCGCGCTTTCCGAGCGGCTGGGCGCCAAGCTGCCCTTCGACAGCCTCGCCCAGTTGCGGGAGCAGCTCTACAAGGATCACCCGCATTTCGCGGCGCTCGATGCGATTACGCCGGGCAACGTTTCTGATATCGAGGCGCTGGCCAAGGTCGGCGGGGCGCCTCAGGACACGGCTTTCGGCGTGGCGGTGGAGGATTTCTACCTGACCAACCCGATTGCGCGCGCTTCCGCCGTCATGAGCGAACTGTCCGCCCTGACACGCGAGCAGGATCACGGAGCGACCGGCACCGATGGATGATTTTTGGACCTTTTGGAACGATTACGGTTATCCGCTCATGCTCATCGCCGGGCACACGCTGCTGCTGCTCGCCGGGCTGTTGCTGCTGATCGCCTATCTCCTGCTCGCCGACCGCAAGATCTGGGCGGCGGTGCAGCTCCGGCGCGGACCGAACGTGGTCGGCGCCTTCGGCCTCCTGCAGTCCTTCGCCGACTTCCTGAAATACGTGGTCAAGGAGCCAGTCATCCCGGCGGGCGCGGACAGATTCGTTTTCCTTCTGGCGCCGGTCATCAGCACGGTGCTGGCGCTGTCCGCCTGGGCGGTGATCCCGGTGAATGACGGCTGGGCGGTGGCCGACCTCAATGTCGGTATCCTCTATCTCTTCGCCATTTCGTCGCTCGGCGTTTACGGCGTCATCATCGGCGGCTGGGCGTCGAACTCGAAATACCCGTTTCTCGGCTCGCTACGTTCGGCGGCGCAAATGGTGTCCTACGAGGTCTCCATCGGCTTCGTCATCATCACGGTGCTCCTGGCGGCCGGGTCGCTCAATCTGAACGCCATCGTCAATGCCCAGCGCGACGGCGGGCTGGCGCATCTCATCGGCGTGCCGCAACTGGCGTTCCTCAACTGGTACTGGGTCCCGCTGTTCCCGATGTTCGTCGTCTTTTTCGTGTCGGCACTGGCGGAGACGAACCGGCCGCCCTTCGACCTACCCGAGGCGGAATCAGAGCTGGTGGCGGGCTATATGGTCGAGTACTCGTCCACGCCCTACCTGCTGTTCATGCTCGGCGAATATGTGGCGATCACCACCATGTGCGCGATGATGACCATCCTGTTCATGGGAGGCTGGCTGCCGCCGCTGGACATCGCGCCGTTTACGTGGGTGCCGGGCGTCTTCTGGTTCGTGGGCAAGGTGTGCTTCGCCTTCTTCCTGTTCGCGATGGCCAAGGCCATGGTTCCGCGCTACCGCTACGATCAGCTCATGCGCTTGGGATGGAAAGTCTTCCTGCCGCTGTCGCTGCTGATGGTGGTCGTCGTGGCGGGTTTCATGCAATTCGCCCTCCCGGCGCTGCAATAAGGAGCTGGTGATGGCACGGATAGCCCAGTCGATCAGATCGGTTTTCCTTATCGAGTTCGTCATCGCCTTCTGGACGGCGATGCGGTACTTCTTCAAGCCCAAGCCGACGATCAACTACCCTTACGAGAAAAACCCGCTCTCACCGCGCTTTCGCGGCGAGCACGCCCTGCGCCGCTATCCCAACGGCTCGGAACGCTGCATCGCCTGCAAGCTGTGCGAGGCGATCTGCCCGGCGCTGGCGATCACCATCGAGGCGGGGCCGCGGCGCAACGACGGCACGCGCCGCACGACGCGCTACGACATCGACATGACGAAATGCATCTATTGCGGCTTCTGCCAGGAGGCGTGCCCGGTGGACGCCATCGTCGAAGGCCCGAATTTCGAATTTGCGACGGAAACCCGCGAGGAACTGTTCTACGACAAAGAGCGGCTGCTCGCGAACGGCGACCGCTGGGAGCGGCTGCTGGCGAAAAACCTTGAATTGGATGCACCTTATCGCTAACCGTCCGGCGGCCCGGATTTGACGGCTCACCCAGCCGGGGCATGGCGGCAGAACTGACGAAGCGGAACGCGCATGGCACTTGCGGTATACTTTTTCTACCTTTTCGCCGTGGTTTTGATCGTCTCCGGCGCGATGGTCATCACCGTGCGCCACCCCGTTCACGCGGTGCTGTTCCTCATCCTCGCGTTCTTCAACGCCGCGGGCCTGTTCGTGCTGCTCGGCGCCGAGTTCCTCGCCATGATCCTGGTGATCGTCTATGTCGGCGCAGTCATGGTGCTGTTCCTGTTCGTGGTCATGATGCTCGACGTGGATTTCGCGGCGCTCCGGGCGGGATTTGCGAAATATCTGCCGGTCGGCGCGCTCATCGGCGCCGTGCTCCTGGGCGAGCTGGTGCTGATTGCAAGCGCATGGACCTTCTCGCCTCAGGCGCCGTCGCTTATCGCCACCGCGACGCCCGAGAATGTGAGCAACGCTGCGGCTATCGGGCGGGTGCTGTACACGGATTACGTCTATTTCTTCGAACTGGCCGGCATCATCCTGCTGGTGGCCATGATCGGCGCCATCGTGCTCACGCTCCGGCACCGCCCGGCCATCAAGCGCCAGGACATCGGACGGCAGGTCGGGAGGCGTATAGGCGACGCGATCGAGATCAAGAAGGTCGAGACGGGCAAGGGGATCTTGTGACGCAGTGCTGATCCCCTCCATGGCCGCGCACGCGGGTCATGGCGCAGATGAGCGATCAGCGCAGGTTTGGGACGGGAAGTGAAGCGGGATTATGGAAATCGGGCTACCACATTATCTGACTGTCGCCGCAGCTTTGTTCACGCTGGGCGTCTTCGGCATCTTCCTCAACCGTAAGAACGTCATCGTCATCCTGATGTCGGTGGAACTGATCCTCTTGTCGGTGAACCTCAATTTCGTGGCGTTCTCCGCGCATCTGCACGATCTGGTCGGCCAGGTCTTCGCATTGTTCGTGCTGACGGTTGCCGCCGCCGAGGCCGCCATCGGTCTCGCAATCCTCGTCGTCTTCTATCGCAACCGCGGATCGATCGCGGTCGAAGACGTGAACATGATGAAGGGCTGACGGCACCATGTATCACGCCATTGTCTTTCTGCCGCTGGTCGGGTTCCTGATTGCCGGTCTTTTCGGCAACTCGATCGGCGCCAAGGCCAGCGAATACATCACCTCCGGGATCATGCTCCTGGTGGCGGCGCTGTCGTGGATCGCGTTTGCCACGGTCGCCTTTTCCGAGGAGCCGGTCTTCACCATCCACGTGCTGCGCTGGATTACGACGGGCACGCTCGACGTGAACTGGGCCCTGCGCATCGACACGCTGACCGCGGTGATGCTCGTCGTCGTCAACACCGTGTCGGCGCTCGTGCATGTCTATT
>JBNKDX010000168.1:0-5507 GCA_050288485.1 Rhodomicrobiaceae bacterium
CCGGCTTCTCGTTCTGATTGATGGAAAGGAAGCTGTCGCT
The DNA here is from genome assembly GCA_050288485.1 of Rhodomicrobiaceae bacterium. Lineage (GTDB taxonomy): Bacteria > Pseudomonadota > Alphaproteobacteria > Rhizobiales > Rhodomicrobiaceae > JARRLC01. The sequence goes on from JBNKDX010000168.1 coordinate 41, forward strand.
GAGTTCGTCGTCCGAGAATGACAGTTTTGAGCCGGCATAACGGCCTTCCTCGGCATCCTCGTCGGGGTTGTCGGCGAACACGAATGGGCGCATCAGGCCTGGCGCCTCGTCATAAAGATGCGGAAGCTTCGACAGCCCGCCGCCGAGCACGATCACTTCGGGGTCGAAAATGTTGACGATCATGGCGAGGCCGCGCGCCAGCCGGAAGGTGTGGCGTTCGAACGCCGCGGCGGCCACGGGGTCGCCCTGGCCCGCCAGCATCTCGACCGCGACGGCGTCTTCTGCGCGCGCCGCGTCGCCGCCGTGGCGCAGATAGTCCTGATAGAGCGCGGTCCCCGATACCCACACTTCCATGCAGCCCTGGCGTCCGCACCAGCAGGTTGCCCCCGGCACCTCCTCGGGACGCGGCCAGGGCAGACTCGTGTGTCCCCACTCGCCGCCGCAGCCGCGCGGGCCGTCGATGATCTTGCCGTCGAACACGAGCCCGCCGCCGCAGCCGGTGCCGAGGATGACGCCGAACACCGAGCGCGCGCCTTTCGCAGCCCCGTCCGTGGCTTCCGAGAGGGCGAAGCAGTTGGCGTCGTTGGCCATGCGCACCGGGCGGCCCAGATGGGCGTCGAGGTCTGTCTGCAGCGGCATGCCGTTGAGCCAGGTGGAGTTGGAATTCTGCACCAGTCCCGTTGCGGGCGAGATCGACCCTGGCATGGCCATGCCGACGCTCGTCGTCACACCGAGCGCCTGCTCCGCTCCGGCGACGAGATCGCCGATGGCGGCGATGCTGGCGCGATAGTCGTCGCGCGGCGCGCGGATACGGTGGGTGTAGACCTCGGCGCCCGCCTGATCGAGCGCCGCGATTGCGATCTTCGTTCCGCCGAGGTCGATACCGATACGGATGCCGGTCATGTGCTGTAGCCCTCCCCGGCGGCGCCAGGCATGATCACCCGGCGGGCCGCTGCAACTGAATTGGGATCAAGTCCGCGATGTCCCGCGAAAACCAGTAGCAGGGAGTCATCGCTCATGAGAAAATCAAGGACGCCGGCAAGGAATTCGGGCGAGCCGGCCTCGCGGCGGATATCCGCCGGAGCGAGTCCCGTGGCCCGGAGAAAGGGCAGCAGGCGTGACTCGTCCGCGGCGATGAAGGCGAGCGCCTCAATGGCGAGGACTTCGGCGTCCTCGCGGCTGATGCGCGAGCTTTTACCAGAACGAGGCTTCATCCGTTTCCAATGCGACACTGCGATTGTTACCAGCGCTTAAGGATTTTATTACCGATTTGAGCGCAAAAAGAGAGGAGATTTGCTGCTTCCAACGCCTATTTCGGGCGCGCTTCAAGGCTCGCCAGACCTGTTCTATCAAATATGCCTTAGTCCGGACCACGAACGGTACGATGCCCAAGACCGTCCTCATTGTTGAAGATAACGAGCTGAACATGAAGCTTTTTCGTGATCTGCTCGAAGCGCATGGCTATCAGACCCTGCAGACCCGCAACGGTATCGAGGCGTTGTCGCTCGCGCGCGACCACCGGCCAGATCTCATTCTGATGGACATTCAGCTGCCCGAGGTGTCGGGGCTCGACGTAACGAAATGGTTGAAGGAAGACGATCAGCTTCGTGACATTCCCGTCATCGCCGTGACGGCTTTCGCCATGAAGGGTGACGAGGAGCGCATCCGGGAGGGCGGCTGCGAAGCCTACATATCCAAGCCGATTACGGTGTCGATGTTCCTCGACACGATCCGCCAGTTCATTGGCGACAAGTGACGGCGGCAGAATATTCCTTGCATTTCCGCTGATTTCTGGGGATAACTTAGAAAAGGGATATGTGCGGCATAGTGTCGCAGGTATAGGCCGTGCCGGCCGTGAGCTGTTTACGTTAACCGCACTTCCTGTTTGAAATTTTTCCCTTCACGCCGCTTAATACAAGCTGTGGAGGGGGTGAATGCGGGTTCCACCGAAGAAAGATCGGTGCAGTTCAGGCGAATTCGGGTTTTGTGGAGAAGGGAAATGACCGCCTGATGCGAAGCGTGCTGCTTGCAATTTGGTCGCTTTCTCCCTTACTGATTGAATGAATGCTCTTCCCTGCGGTTTGCTCAGGTCCGCCGCATCTCCTGGGACCGTGGGGTTAGGCCGGTGAAGACGGTTAGAGTGGCCTCCTCGTTACTGCCGTTTGTGCCGGCCAACAAGTCAGTTGACCAATGCCCTCTTTGGTCGATGGCTTGCAGACCAGCCCCGTTGCTCATGTCGGATTTACCCCGCTGCCGATAGAGTGCGGGGCTGGTCGTATTTGCGGTAATATCAAAGACAGCGCTGACTGATGAAAGCAGGCGCCGGACCTTGCCCCGCCGTGTCCACGCCTGAAGGCTCGCGGCCCCGGCTTCCGGTCCGGCCAGCGGCGAAGCGCCGCCTCGGGCGAAGGCATGCCTACTTGATCTTGCCTTCCTTGAATTCGACGTGCTTGCGGGCGACCGGGTCGTATTTCCTGAGAGTCAGCTTCTCGGTCATGTTCCGCGGGTTCTTTTTCGTCACGTAAAAGTAGCCGGTGCCCGCGGTGCTATTGAGCCTGATTTTCTGCGTAATTGGCTTGGCCATTGCTTATCCTCAAACGACAAAACAGCCGGACGGCGCAAAGCCATCCACGGCCGTGAATTGGTTGCGCCGAAAGTGACCGACCTGCGCCGCGCTGTCAAGCGCGCAGATGGTCCAGGCGGGGGCATTTCGGCTTGCGCAAAGCCTGCTTTTCCCGGGGTGTTGCGGAATGTGGAGCCCGCATACAAAACCGCACCGAGCCGTGCGTGTGTGCGAGCATTTCCGCGAGGACGGCAAAGAGGCCATCGCCACAGGAACGGGGTGGATTCCTTAGAATTGCGCGGCGCTGCCAGGGTGTCCGGCTTGACGCACGATCGGTCACGTGCTGTCACTCGCCATGATTCTCGCGGGATAGACGAAGCGGGCGCCGATGGAAACCCTCCGCTACATGCTCAGCAATTTTGACGTCATCCTCAGCCGGACCGGCGAGCACCTGTCTATCGTCGGCGTCGCGGTCGGGCTCGCCATCCTGACCGGAGTGCCGATCGGCATCGCCATCACCCGCAACAGGCGCGTCGCCGCGACCGTGCTCAACGCCGCGTCGATCATCATCACCATTCCGTCCATCGCGCTGTTCGGCATGATGATTCCGGTTCTGTCGCTGATAGGGCAGGGCATCGGCTATCTTCCCGCGGTGATCGCGGTGCTGCTCTACTCGCAATTGCCGATCATCCGCAACACTTACGCCGCCATCAACAATATCGATCCGGCCCTGCGCGAGGCGGCGCGCGGCATGGGGCTCACGCATATGCAGCGCCTCCGCGAGGTGGAATTGCCGCTGGCGCTGCCGGTGATCATGGCGGGCGTGCGCGTGGCGGTGGTCATGAACATCGCGGTCACAGCCATCGCCGCCTATATCGGCGCGGGCGGCCTCGGCGTATTCATTTCGCGCGGCATCAGCCAGACCGATCCACACCAGCTCATCACGGGTGCGCTTGCGGTCAGCGTGCTGGCGGTTACGGCCGATTTCGCCCTTCTGGGCCTGCAAAGGCTGCTGACATCGCCGGGGCTGAGGGACTGACGGAATGATCCGGCTGGAACGAGTGACCAAGGTGTTTCCCGGCAGCTCAGCGCCGGCGGTCGATCACGTGTCCATGGAAGTGGCGGCGGGCGAAATCTGCGTGCTGCTCGGTCCGTCCGGGTGCGGTAAGACGACGACGCTGAAGATGGTCAACCGCCTCATCGAACCGACCTCCGGCGAAATCTACATCGACGGCAGGAACACCGCGGATCAAAACCCGGTCGAGCTTCGCCGTTCGCTCGGCTATGTCATTCAGCAGATCGGTCTGTTCCCGAACAAGACGATCGAGGACAATATCTGCATCGTGCCGGACATTCTCGGCTGGGACCACGCGAAATCGCGCCGCCGCGCCGCCGAACTCCTGGAAATGGCGGCGCTCGATCCCTCGATCTTCCTCAAGCGTTATCCGCGCGAGCTTTCCGGCGGTCAGCAGCAGCGAATCGGCGTGCTGCGCGCCCTGGCCGCGGATCCTCCGGTCCTGCTCATGGACGAGCCCTTCGGCGCCATCGACCCCATCAACCGGGGCATCATCCAGGACGAATTCCTGAAGATGCAGGCGACGCTGAAGAAAACCGTGATGTTCGTCAGCCACGACATCGACGAGGCGGTGAAGATGGCCGACCGCATCGCCATTTTCCGCGAGGGGCGGCTTGTCCAATACGACACACCGGACCGTCTGCTGGCGCATCCGGCCGACAGCTTCGTCTCCGATTTCGTCGGCGGCGACCGGACCTTGAAGCGTCTGCAACTGCTCAGGGTTTCCGACGCCATGATGCACGACCCGCCGAAGGTGACCGCCGCCGACACGCTCCAGCACGCCGCCGCGCTGATGGAGGAGCACGGTCACAGCGCCATCGTCATGGTCGGGCCGCGCGGGCGGCCACGCGGCTGGGTCGGCTTCAAGATCGCGCAGGGCGCGCGCGGGCGCGTTGCCGAGCACTATGAGAGCCTGCCGACGACCATCGATCTGTCGGAAGACCTGCGGACTGTGGTTTCGACCATGTTCCGCTACGATGTTTCGTGGCTGGCCTGCGTGGACGAAGACGGACAGTTCAAGGGCTATGTGACCTTGCGCGGCATCACGCAGCTGCTCGCGAGGACCTACCGCGATGACTGACGTGGCCGAAATCGCGGGGCTTCACCGGCTGTGGCGCAGCGCCCTCATGACCGGCGTCTTCGCGCTCGGCGCCTGGGCGTGGGCGAGCGGCCTGCTGCCGACCATGCTCGGCCTGTGGGACGATATCGTCTTTCTCAGCCGTCAGCACATCACGCTGGTCGCGATTTCCGGCGGTCTCGCCATCCTCGCCGGCGTGCCGCTCGGCGTGCTCCTGACCCGGCCGGCCTTCCGCCGGTTCGGCGATATCATGCTTCAGGTGCTCAATATCGGCGCCACCATCCCGACGCTCGCGGTGCTCGCGCTGTCGATGAGCGTGCTCGGCATCGGCGACCGTCCGGCCATCTTCGCCCTGTTCGTCGCCACGATCCTGCCGGTGGTGGCGAACACGCTCACCGGCATTCGCGCCGTGCCGCCCCATCTGATCGAGGCGGCCGAGGGCATGGGAATGCAGCGGCGGCAGATTCTTTGGCATGTCGAGCTGCCGAATGCCATGTTCGTCATCTATGCCGGTATCCGCACGGCGCTGGCCATCAATATCGGCACGGTGCCGCTGGCTTTTCTGATCGGCGGGGGCGGGCTGGGCGAGCTGATATTTTCCGGCATCGCTCTCAACGAATTCGGCATGATGCTCGCGGGTGCGATCCCGACCGCGCTCCTTGCCATCCTCGTCGATTTCGTCATGGAGCAGCTCCAGCTCTGGACGATTCCGCGCGGCGTCAACCCGCTGCGGTAGTTTTTTGTTTTACGC
>JBNKDX010000169.1:0-5494 GCA_050288485.1 Rhodomicrobiaceae bacterium
TCACGCCGTGCCATCGGTCCCCTCCGAATCAATTTATTTAATTGAATCAGAGAGATGGGAGTTGCGCAACGGACTCATAATGTCTATGACGTGCTGGTTGGAGTTACGGAAGGCGCCATTACCGCCACCAAAGCCGTCGCCGTGACGGTCACCAACGTCAACGAGGCCCCGGCGGTGACCAGCGCCGGGAGTGCGAGCGTGGCGGAGAACTCCACCGCAGTGATGACGGTCACCGCCTCCGATCCCGACGCCGGGACGACGCTGACCTATGCCATCGCCGGCGGCGCCGACGCGGCGCTGTTCGCCGTCGATCCGGCCACCGGCGCGCTCTCTTTCGCTGCGCCGCCGAACTTCGAAGCGCCGGGTGATGCGGGCGGCGACGGCGTCTACGATGTTATCGTGCTGGTCTACGACGGCGCGCTCACTGCGGCCAAGGCCGTGGCGGTGACGGTGACCAATGTCCACGAGCCGCCTGTTGCCGCAAATGACGCGGCGGCCACCACCGCCAATGCCGCTCTGCACGGCTCCGTCGCCGGCAACGACAGCAGTCCCGAGGCCCGGCCGCTGACCTTCTCCAAGCTTACCGATCCCGGCCATGGGACGGTCACGGTCAACGCCGACGGCGCCTACGTCTACCTGCCCGCCGCCAACTTCACTGGTTCCGACAGCTTCGCCTACCAGGTATCCGACGGCCAGGGCGGCACGGACAGCGCCACCGTCGTCATTACGGTGAGAAGCGCCGACCCGGCGCCAGTCGCAAGCCCGGACCCGGCGCCTGTTACAGGAGAGAGCGGCGATTCCAGCGCCTCTGCTTCGGGTCTTGCGTCATATCTTGCCCGCGGCGGGGAAGACTCCTGGCAGTCCTGGGACGTTGGAGACACCCCATTTGAAGAAGATGCCGTGTGGACCGTGGACGCTCCGGTGGATATGACGAATCCCGTGGGGCACGATAACATTTCCGGCGCAAGCATGATGGGGGAGGCCAGGCGCGTTGCGAGTGTGCGCAATTCGGCGTCGGCGCCGCCGCTCCAGGTTGAGACGGAAGTGTCCGGCCGCCACGTGATCCTGCAGGTGCGCGAGAGTTCGACCGGCAAAGCCAGTCACCACGATTTCACCGTCCTCCAGGCTGACGGCCGTCCGCTCCCCCGATGGGTTTCGGTTCTGCCGAATGGGTGCATCGTGGCCGACCTCCCGGAAGGCGCCGATCGGCTGGACCTCAAGATCATCGTCCATTCCGCCGACGAACCCGGCACGGAAGCCTATGTCGCGGTCCAGCTTCCCGGCGGTGAGATCGTCCTCGCTGCAAAACAGGCGCAGCCGGAGCAAAGGGCTTTCAAGTTCCTGGATCAGCTCAAGCGGTCGCGCCTCGAACGCTCCCCGCCGCCTCCACTCCCCGGCCGGCTCGCGGACAGCAGTTCTCATCCCTGATTCAATCAGGCGCGCTTTGCAGCCGTACTGTTTTGACCGCCTTATTCACCTATCGGTAACGCTTCTTCATCTACAATCTACAGTTGCATTTGCTGCCTTAGGGTTTTCTCAATGGTTGGGCGTGGTTTCACATGCATGGTGATGTGCGCCCTCCTTGCAGGGTGCGCGGTGACGCCTGAGCCGCTCAGCGATCGCGAGTTGCGGGATCGCGCGGTCGACACCGCTATTCGCGCAACCGCCGGTCAGGAACCGGTCAACAGGCCGATCGGTCTCCACGAGGCCATGGCGCGCGCCCTGAAATACAACCTCAAAGCCAGGATCGAAAAGGCGGAAGCCATTTTGAAGCTGCGCGAACTGGAGCTGACGAGCGCGGCCCAGTTGCCGAACCTCGTGGCGGACCTCGACTATACGAGCCGTGACAACTGGGACGGGGCAAGCAGCAGGTCGCTCCTGACCGGCCTGCAGTCCCTTGAGCCCTCCACATCCAACGACCGTCAGCTCACCAAGTCGGAACTCCGCCTGAGCTGGAACGTCCTCGACTTCGGCCTTTCCTATGTGCGGGCCAAACAAGCCGCGGACCGCGCTCTTATTGCCGAGGAGAAACGCAGGAGCGCAGTCCACCGCCTTATCCAGGAGGTCAGGGCGGCTTTCTGGAGGGCCGTGGCGGCGGAGAGGCTTTCTCACAAGCTGGCGGGCTTGAGCGAGAGGATACAGGCGGCGCAGCGCAGCGAGCGGGCGCTCGAAAGCGGGGGCGCCGCTTCGCCGCTGGTCGCGCTGACCTATCAGCGCGAACTGCTTGAGTTGCAGATCGAGCTGCAGAAGCTCAACAAGGAACTCGCCGCCTCAAGAGCGAAACTCGCCGCGCTCATGAACCTTCCCCCTGGCGCCAGGTTCCGGCTTTCGCTCGCCGACGAGCCGCCGTCGTTTGCAAACAGAATACCGCCCCCGAGACGCATGTTTCCCTTTGCCTTGCTGCATAGGCCGGAGCTTCGCGAAGCCGGGTACAACTCGCGCATCAACGAGAGAGAAGCCGAAGCGGCTCTCCTGGAGCTGCTGCCGGGTCTCACGCCGTTTGCTACGGCCAACTATGACAGCAACAGTTTCGCCTTCGAGAACAACTGGGTCACAGCCGGCGCCAAGGCGAGTTGGAACCTGATGAAGATATTCTCGTACGGGCGAAAAGACGCGGCCATACAAGCAAAGGGAGACGCTCTCGACAAACAGGCTCTCGCTACCGCGATGGCCGTCATGATGCAGGTTCAGGTAAGCCGCCTGGAATACTATCTGGCAAGAAAAAGCTTCAATCTTGCCGAAGATTTATATGAAGTTGAAAGCAGAATATTCAAGCAAATGCTAGTCGCTTACGCCGCGGGCGCGATCGGCGAGCAGTCGCTGTTGCGCCAGGAACTGCGGCTGGCCGCCGCGGAGGCGAAGAAAAATCTTCGCTATGCGGAGTACGAAGACGCCTTCGGGACCCTCTTCGTGAGCCTGGGCGCCGACATAGGCTTATACGGCGTCGACGAAACCCAGCCGGTTGAACAGATTTCGGTCACTCTTGCCCAAAACTGGCGCAGCGCATCAAATCCGCTCATAACCGGAAGCATTCTAAAGCAATAAGAGCAATGATTTCCAAACGCACAACGCCATACTGGAAATCCTGACGCCCGTATTCCCCGCTTATTCACCCAATCCTGCCAATAATGACTTGGAGTATGAGCCCTAAAGCCACAACAGTTGTGTGAGTTATCCAGTGTCCCACATGGCGAAGGGATGGAAGGTCAGGGCTGCAACGGCTTTGATTTCGGCCGTCCTTATGGCCGCCGTTCTCCTGGTGGATATCAATGACCGCGGCGTTCACGGCGAAACGCCGCCCGCCGAGGGCCTCGACCGCGGCATCGTCAAGAGCCTGTCCGAGGTGACAATCGCCACCGACCTCAACGCGCCGGTCGCGCGCGTGGCGTTCAGGAAGGGGCAGAAGTTCAGGAAAGGCGACATCCTCATCGAGTTCGACTGCCGCCGCTACCAGGAGGACCTCGCTGGGGCGAAAGCGGAGGAGAGGGCCGAGCGCGCCAATTTCAAGACCCAGGCCGAGATGGCGAGGCACCGCGCCGCCGGACGCAACGAGGTTGAAATCGCCCGCGCGAAGTTCGAGAAGGCGGAAGCGGCCGCCCGCGCGCTCGCCGTGCGGCTGGAGCAATGCGCGATACGCGCGCCATTCAACGGCCGGGTACAGGAAGTGTCCGCTCACGAAGCCGAGATGTCGTCGCCCGGCGTGCCGCTCATGAAGATCGTCGATGACACGAATCTCGAGATCGACATCATCGTTTCTTCGAAGGCGTTGGCGTGGCTCAAGGCGGGCTCCGAATTCCGGTTCGCGGTCGATGAGACGAACGAAACCTATCCGGCCAGGATTTCCCGTTTCGGGGCGGTGGTCGATCCCGTCAGTCAAACCGTTGAAGTCATAGCCGTTTTCCTCAAACCTCCGGAGAACGTGATACCGGGCATGAGCGGCAGCGCCATCTTCGCGAAGCCGGCAAGCTGAGCCATGTCATCCGCTGACGACAAGGCCGCGGCCATCGCCGGACATGAACGAGCCGAGGAGCCGCCCGCCGCCAAGGCCGTTCAGCCCGGAGAACGCGAGGCCTATCTTTCGCTGCTCCTGCATGTGGCGCAAAGGGCGCGAGACGCTGCGAGCCTGCAGGAACTCTCCTACGCCATCGTCAACGATACGCGGAGGCTCACCGGAGCCCAGCAGATCTTCCTCTTCGACGCCGTGGAGGGGAACGTCAAACTGCGGGCTGTCTCGGATATCGCGTCTCCGGAGCGGAACACGCCCTTCGTTCAATGGGTCGAACGTGTCGTAAAGCGGCTCGCGAAGGATGCCGGGCTCGGCAAGCCGCAGGCCTTTTCGCTGCCCGCCTATTGCGACAGCGACGACGAGGAAGCCCGCACGTATCCCTTCGGGCAGTTCCTGTGGGCGCCGCTCAAAGGGCGCGACGGCGCCGTCTTAGCGGGCGTGCTTCAGGCTCGCGAGGGCGCGTGGCGCGACTCGGACATAGCGGTGGCGGTGCATCTGGCCGGTGTCTATCAGCATGCGTGGCAGGCGCTCGCGGGACGGGGGGCGTCCAGACTGCGTAAGCCCGGGAGACGCTGGCTCTGGGCCGCGGCGCTGACCATTCTTGCCGCCCTAGCCATCCTGCCGGTGCCGCTGACGGCGCTTGCGCCCGTCGAAGTCGTGGCGAAAGACCCGCTGGTGATCGCCGCGCCGCTCGACGGCGTCATCGAGTCCATCGTCGCCGCACCCAACGCCCCGGTTCGGAAAGGCGACGTGTTGTTCCGCTACGTCGATGTCGTGTTTCGCAACAAGTACCAGGTGGCGGAACAGGCGGCGGAAGTCGCGAGCGTGAAATACCGCCGGTTCCAGCAGGCGGCGATGGGGGATACCAAGGCCCGCCACGAAATGGCGATCGCGCGCGCGGAACTCAACCTCGCGCTCCGCGAGCGGGACTTCGCCAGGGAAGTGCTCGCCAAGACCGTCGTCACCGCGCCCGCCGCCGGGATCGTCATCCTGGCCAACAAGGAATACTGGAAGGGGCGGCCGGTCTCGACGGGCGAGCAAATCATGCAGATCGCGCGCCCGGACAGCATCGAATTTCGCATCGACCTGCCGGTGAGGGACGCCATCGTTCTTCGCGAGGGGGCGGACGTCAGCGTCTATCTCGATGCGGCGCCGCTCGACAAGATCAAGGCGCGCCTGACGCATGCGAGCTACCAGGCTGAGCCGGCCGAGACGCAGACGCTCGTCTATCATGTTCGCGCGGACCTGGAGGGCAAGCCCGGGGCGCCGCTGAGGATCGGCGCGCGCGGCGTCGCTCAGATCTACGGAGAAACGGTCCCTCTGATCTTCTACCTGCTGCGCCGTCCCATTTCAGTCATCAGGCAGAGCATCGGCTTATGACCAGCGCAGCGATCGAGGCCACGGCTCCCCTTCCCCGCCTCCGCGCCGACCTCCGCCTTCACGAAGGGCAGGATGACCGCCCTGGCGCGGCGGCGTGGATCATCGAAG
>JBNKDX010000170.1:0-2700 GCA_050288485.1 Rhodomicrobiaceae bacterium
GAGCAGCACGCGCTTTTTCAAACCGTTGACCGCTTCCAGGAACTCGATTTCGAGGTTGTAGCGGTAGTCCATGCCGCGCATGTTGAAGCCGCCGCGCGGCCCCGGGCCGGTGCGGCCGAAGAAATCGCCGAAGATATCGCCGAAGTCGCCGAAATTCTCGGACGGGCGGTAGCGGTAGCCCGCGGCGGTGTCACGCCCGCCGGCGTCGATCTCGCCCGCGTCGTAGCGCTTGCGCTTCTCCGGATCGCCGAGGATGTCGAAGGCGGCCGAGACGTGCTTGAACTTTTCCTCGGCGGCCTTGTCGCCAGGATTGCGATCGGGATGATACTCTTTCGCAAGCTTGCGGTAGGCGCCGCGAATCTCGTCGTGTGTGGCGCCGCGCTTAACGCCCAACGTGCGGTATAGATCCTGATCCATGTCCCAAGACTCACTTAGCCCCAGCGGCGATTATTGGAGAGCAATTAGGGCAGGAACAGGAACACCCGAAACGTGCCGTCAATCTGCTCACCCGTTTTTTGCCGCCGTATCACTTCGGCGCGATTGCCTCAATCCGGAACACATAGGCGGTGATTCGCGCCAGCCGGAAATACTCAGCGCGGTTCCAGCGCGCGAAAAAACCGGGCTGGCCGCCGCCGTGACTCGATTCGGATCTCCGGCTCGCAATTCAGGAGCTGCGCGAGCGCCTTGAAGCGCCGGCGCAAAGACTCGCCATCCAGAGCCTCCTGTTTCCGCGGTATGTGAAGCACCAGATGCCCGTCATCATAGCTCAGCGCCGTGTCGTTGATAATGCCCTGCATGTTTCCCGACAAGCGGTTCGCGGTGCGCGCGGCCATGGCGATGACCTTGGCGAGGTGATTCCATTTCCGGTTGATCAGCTTACGCAGCGCCGGGCTGAAATCGCCGGTGAGGCCCGTCTGATGATTGTAATAGACCGTCAGCGCCAGAAACGCGCGCTCCTGGTGAGTGACGCCGACGAGAGACGACTGGGCGATCAGCCCCAGCACCTTCTCGCCGCGGTAGTCCGGATGGCCGCGCCAGCCCACATCGTTCAGAAGGCAGGCCGCCAGGCGCAGCCGCCGCTCCTCCCTCGTTTCGATCAGGCCCGGCGCCTTGAACAGACCGGTGGTCCACTGGAAAAGATCCTGGCCATAGCCGGGAGAACGGGCGCGGCGCGACGCCATTTCCTCGCAGCCGACGATCAGCGGGTCGCGCTCTTTCTCGCTGTCGCCGAGAAGGCCGTAGATGAGGCCCTCGCGCACGCCGAAAGCGGAGAAGACGACGCCGGACGCACGCATTCTGTCGGCAAGGCGTTTGAGCACGAGGAGGCCGTAGGGCAGCATCTCGCGCCGGTCGGCGGAGATTTTCGCCAGGCTCTCCTTGATCCCGCCGCGCCGCTCGATGACGCTCGTATAGAGGTTGTCGAGCTGCTTGGCCGTCATGGTGTAGTGCTGAACGATGCTCAAGGGATAGCCCGTCTCCAGCATGTGCAGCCTGGCCACCGACCGCCATGTGCCCCCGATGGCGTAGATCGGGCGTCCGCGAGTGTCGGCGAGCCAGGCTATGGTGTCCAGGTGGCGCATGACGACCGACGAGGCGCGGTCCATGTCGCCGTTCGCGATATCCATGAGATTGAGGCTGCCGATCGGCGCCGAAATCTCATTGCGCACCCCGGCGCGGCTGATGTCGATCAGTTCCAGGCTGCCGCCGCCGAGGTCGCCTGCAATGCCGTCAGGTTCGACGAAACCCGCCGCGATTCCCGCCGCCGCAAGCTGCGCTTCCTCGTCGCCTTTCAGAATGCGGATGGAGGAGCGGCAGCTATGCTCCGCCCGGGAAATGAACTCCTGGCCGTTTTCCGCGCGGCGCACCGCTTCCGTGGCGATCGCGAAAGTTCGTTTCACGCCGATCTGGTCGCATATCTTGTGAAAACGGCGCAGCGCGGCGAGGGCGCGCTCCACCGCGCGTTCGCTCAGGCGTCCGGTCGAGGCCAGCTTACGCCCCAGCCCGCACAGGATCTTCTCGTTGAAAAGCAGGGTCGGACTGCGCACTGCCGCTTCGTAGACCACGAGGCGTATCGAGTTGGAGCCGATATCGATGACGGCGACCGGGGCGTTCGACGCAGGAAGGCGTGTGCCTATGAAATCCACTGGACGGCTCAATCAGGCAGATCGTCAGGCCCGCCGACATAGACGCGGTGGGGGAAACTCTTGAGAAGCGCTTCGCCCCGGCCGGACAGGCTCGGATTTGTCATGAAGTGCTCATGGGCGCTGAAAGGCTCCTCCCCCGGATCAGGCTGAATGCGTGACGACGTGCCGTCCGGCATCACCCGCCAGCTTTGCAGGTTGTCCTTCAGGTTGGCGGCCATGATCTGCCCAAGAATCTGCTCGTGCACGGTTGCGTTGAGGATAGGTACCATGGCCTCGACACGCCTGTCGAGATTGCGAGGCATCATATCCGCAGAACTAATATATACGTGCGCATTCGGCGACGGAAGCGTGTACCCGCCGCCAAAACAATAGATTCGGGAGTGTTCGAGGAAGCGGCCGATAATGCTCTTCGCTCGGATATTGTCGGAAAGGCCCGGCACACGAGGCCGCAGGCAGCAAATGCCGCGCACGACCAGTTCGATATGAACGCCGGACCGGCTTGCCTCGTAGAGGGCGTCGATGATTCCGGGATCGACGAGGGCGTTCATCTTCATCC
>JBNKDX010000170.1:2710-5449 GCA_050288485.1 Rhodomicrobiaceae bacterium
GATGACGGCGGGGCGCCCGGCGCGCGCGTGTTCGATCTCCTCGGCAATATGATTCATGATCCGGGCTCGGATGCCGTTCGGCGACGTCGCCATCACCTCCAGTTCGGCGGGATCGGAATAGCCGGTGATGAAGTTGAAGATGCGCGTCACATCGCGGCCGATGACCGGATCGGCGGTGAAATAGGAAAGGTCGGTGTATACCCGGGCGGTCTGCGGGTGATAATTGCCGGTGCCGATGTGACAATAGGTCGTAAGCTGCCCCTCTTCGCGGCGGACCACCTGCCCGAGCTTCGCGTGCGTCTTGAGCTGGATGAAGCCGAAAACAACGTGCACGCCAGCTTTTTCCAGATCGCGCGCCACCTGGAGGTTGGCCTCCTCGTCGAAGCGCGCCTTGATCTCCACCAGCGCCGTGACCACCTTGCCGTTGTCGGCGGCCTCCTTCAGCGCCTCGACGATCGGCGATTTGCGGGACGTGCGGTAGAGCGTCCATTTGATGGCGACGACGTTGGGATCGGTCGCGGCCTGCCGGAGATATTTCAGGACGACGTCGAACGCCTCATAAGGGTGGTGGACGACGATATCTTTCTTCTGGATGGCCGCGAAGCAGTCGCCGCCATATTCGCGGATGCGTTCGGGGTGGCGCAGGACGAACGGCTTGAATTGCAGATCGGGGCGCTCATCGACGATGAGTTGCGAAACGTCGGCCAGCGCCAGGATACCATCCTGGATGGAGGTTTCCTCCGGCTCGACTTCGAGCTGGCGGATGACGAAGTTGCGCAAACCGGACGGCATCGCGGCCTCGACTTCCAGCCGGATCACGCTGCCCTGACGCCGTTTCCTCAGCGCCGCCTCGAAGGTCAGCACCAGGTCTTCCGATTTCTCGCTGATCTCGATTTCCGAATCGCGCAGAACACGGAACGCGCCGATCCCCTTGACGCAGTAGCCCGCGAACAGCCGTTCGGCAAACATCGTGACGAGCGATTCGAGGCGGAGGAAGCGAATGGGCGGAGCCGCTCCGTCACACCTGCTCTCGCGCGGCAGCCGGATGAAGCGGCTGAGCTGTTTCGGGATCGGCAGGATGCTGTTCATCCGGTTGCCCGGCGCGTTCTTCTTCTCGCACTCAAGGCACAGGACGAAGCCTTTCGTCGGAATGAAGGGGAATGGGTGCGCCGGGTCGATGGCGATCGGCGTCAGGACCGGGAAGACATAGTTCATGAAATGCGACTCGAGCCAGTCGCGTTCGGCCGCCGCGAGGTCGTCCGGCTCCACGATGAGGATGCCGTTCTGCGCCAGTTTCGCCCGGAGAGACGCCCAGGTTCGCTGCTGAAGTTCGGTGAGGGACGCAACGACCTCGTTGATTTGCTTGAGCTGCTTGCGGGGCGTCAGGCCGTCCTCGCTCGGCGTGGTGACGTTGGCGTTGATCTGACCGATGATGCCCGCCACGCGAACCATGTAGAACTCGTCCAGGTTTGACGCGGAAATGGACAGAAAACGCACGAGTTCCAGGAGGGGATGCCCGCCTTCCGCCTCATCGAGAACGCGGGAATTGAACTGAAGCCAGGAGAGTTCCCGGTTGTAGAAGCGTGACGGGCCGAAATCGGCGATCGCTGGCAATGCGGCCTGCCCGCCCGCCTCTGCCCCCGGCGGAGGTTTCTTCCGAGACGCCGCTTTTTTATTCTGCGCTTTGCCCCGCTGCCGGTCGGGTCTCGTGACAGAGCCTTTGCCCGCCGCCTCGGCCATGGCTTTCGACCTGCCTCGCGTACCTCGTCCCACTGCCGCCATTGCCCGTCCCAATTCGTTACATTTTGAGGACTGTCAGTTGCGCAATTCGCCGCGGTGCGTAAAGGGTAGCGCCCTTTTGTTATCGCTGCGTTTCTTACCCTGGGCCGGCGCTCGTCCCCGGAAGCACCTTTGAAGCCAGCGCCCGCGTTACGGCCCTCCGCTCCGCCAGCGCGGCTCTGTCCAGCGCTGCGACCAGGTTCTGCGCGGCAGCCATGGAGCGCTCCATGCGGAGCATGAGGTAGTCGATGATATCGGGCGCTACACTAAGCTGGCGATCCGCAAATAGTTTTACCAGTAGCGCGCGCAGCAAAGTTTCATCCGGCTCGCCAATGTTGACGAGCGCCGCCGACCGCAGCCGCGAGCGCAGGTCGGGTAACGAAATCGCCCATTCGCCGGGCGGACGGCGTGCCGTAATGAGAACGTCGAAACGGTGTTCGCGCGCCAGATTGAGAAGGTGGAAGGCGGCGTGCTCGTTGAAGGGGCCGCCGTCGATGTCCTCGATGGCGACGGGACCGGGGCTGCTCACGGCGCCCGCGACCGCGGCTTCGAGTATGTCCGCCATGTGGCAGACCGCGCCGGACCGCGCCCGCCAGACATTTACGAGATGGGTCTTCCCCGCGCCTCGGGCCCGGCGACGATCGAGACCGGGTTCGGCCAGTCCGGCCAGGCGTTGACGAGACGGGCGGCCTGCTCGTTGGAGGCGCTGACGAAGAAATCCTCGCGGCCAAGGGCGGGGATGTGCGGAAGCTCAAGCGTGAGCTGACGATGCATTGCCTCTCCCCGCTGCCAGCCGCCGCCTACCGGCTTCCCTGCTCGCCGTCCGCCGAGCGCCCGGACGGAACCTTGCGGCCATTGATGTCGTACGTGGCCATATAGCTCAGCCATGTGACGAGATACAAGACCGCCGACGCGGCCGTCGTCGCGCCCGTCGCCCAGATCCCCGGAAGGATGTAGGCA
>JBNKDX010000171.1:0-5420 GCA_050288485.1 Rhodomicrobiaceae bacterium
AGCGTCTCGCCGACCTTCATCATGCGTTCCTGCGCCATGGCCGAGCCGCGGACGAAGTGGCACTGATAGTCGTCGCCCGATTTGCAGCCCATGAGCATCACGCCGTCATAGCCTGACGACAGCGCGTCCGACACGCAAAGCAGGCTCACCGAGCCAAGGCAGCGCACCGGCAAAACACGGATGAACGGGTTGATGGGGGAACGCGCGATACCAGCCATGTCGAGCGCCGGATAGGCGTCGTTCTGGCAGGCGAGCACCAGCACGCGCGGCTTCTCCTCGTCCTCGTCCGGCACTTCCACGGCCTTGATCATCGAGGTCATCATATCGACGGAGTAGTTGTCGAAGCTGATGGTGCGCACCGGGCAGGCGCCCATGCAGGTGCCGCAGCGGCGGCAGCGCGTGGGGTTGAGGATCGGGTAGCCTTCCTCCGTCTCGTCGATGGCGCCGAACGGGCACTCCACCGTGCAGCGACGGCATTTGGTGCAGGCGTTCAGGTTGATCTTCGGATAGGACAGATCGCCCGAGCGCGGATGCAGCGCGCGGCCCTGGGTGATGGCCCGGATGGCCTGGATCGCCTTCAGCGCCGCGCCGGTGGCGTCCTCGGCCGACTCGGCCATGTCCATCGGCCGCCGGACCGGGCCGCAGGTATAGATGCCCGTGCGCCGCGTCTCATAGGGGAAGCAGATGAAATGGCTGTCCGAGAAGCCGTCGGCGAGGATCGGCACATGCGGTCCCTGCCGGTATTGCAGGTTGAGGATCGGCGCGCCCTTGTAGGTGACGCAGGGCTGGCCGGCCGCCGCCTCGGGAGCGCCATTGGCATAGCCCGCGACTGGGATGGGCGACATCGGATTGATGTCCTGTTCGGGAAGCTCCTCCCCGTCGCTGTCGAGCGGCAGGACCGCGTTCGGCACCATGCCGGTGGCGAGCACGACCATGTCCAGCCCGGAGAGCGGCACGTCCTCGCGGAGAAGCTCGTCGGCGACGGTGACCGTCAGGCCGCCCTCGGCCGAGACGCCCTTCACCTTGCCCTTGATGAAGATGACGCCCGCCAGTTGCGCCGCGCGGTAGAACTCCTCCGCGACGCCCGGGGTGCGCATCTCCTCATAGACGATATAGACCATCGTGGAGGGATCGGCTTCGCGGATCTGGATCGCCTGTTTCAGCGACGCCGCACAGCACACCGACGAGCAATAGGGCAGGTGGTCGTTGTCGCGCGAGCCCGCGCACTGCAGAAAGGCCACCGTCTTCGGCGCGTTCCCGTCGGAACGGCGCTTCAGCGGCCCTGCGGCGAGCATCTCTTCCAGCGCCACCGATGTCACAACGTCCAGCGACGCGCCATAGCCGAGATGGCCGAGCTTGGTTGCGTCATAAGGCCGCCAGCCGGTGGCGACGACGATCGCGCCGACCTTTTCCTCAGCCGCCGCACCGCTTTCCGGCGTCAATTCGACGGTGAAATCGGTCGGCATGCCGGAGGTCTTGGTTACGCGGGTGTTGAGACGCACCTCGATGCGGCTGTTCTCCTTCACCGAAGCGACCAGCGGCTCGATATCGTTCGGCTGCGGCGCGTTGTAGGGCGGCAGATGCGGCGTACGCTTCGTCCAGCGCCGCGAATGGCCGCCAAGCACGGGCGAGGCCTCCACGAGCAGCACGTCATATCCAGCCGCTGCCGCCTCTTGCGCCGCGGTCAGACCGGAGAGACCGCCGCCGACGACGAGGATGCGCTCGGAGTAGGATTCGTGCTCATAAGGCTGAGGCAGTCCCGACTTGCGCGCCTCGACGAGGGCCATGCGCAGATAGTCGGCGGCGAGCATTTCCGTGTCGTCCTTGCCCGGCTCCGACGTCCAGATCACCTGCTCGCGCAGGTTGGCCCGCACCACCTGCGTGCCCTCGAAGCGGAACTTGTCCACATTCACGCGCGGCGAGCAACCGGCGATGATGGCCTGATTGATGTTCCCCGCCTCGATGTCGGCGCGGATCATCGCCAGACCTTCGTCGCTACACAGATAATCGTGCGTCTTACACTTTTCCGCCGGGACCTTGTATTCCCGGACCGCGACCTTCTCCAAGGCAGCCATGGGAACTGCCTCGCCTATTCCGCAGCCGCTGCAAAGATAGACGCCCGGTTTCTTCACTTGTGCATTCATGCCGTAGTCCCGCCCCGTGCTGCCTGAATCGCCTTGAGAGCAGCCGCCGTTGCGGACTGCACCGACATGGAGACATCCAGCGGTCCGGCTGCGACGCCGACCGGGTAGATGGCCCCCTCATCGCCGTGCGGGACGACGAATCCATAATCATCCGTGAAGCCGTTTTCGAGCGGCAGACCACCCTGAGGCTCCATGCCCACCGCGAGGACGACGAGGTCATAATCGCGGTCGTAGATTTCGCGCGCCAGCGTATCCTCGCCGTGCAGAACGGGATTGCCGCCGTCGCCTTCGTTGATGGACGCGACCTTCGACTTGACGAATCGCACCTGCGGATCGGCCTTCACCTTCTGGTAGAAGCTCTCCAGCTTGTCGTGGGCGCGGATGTCGATGTAATAGATGTCCACCTGGCTGTCGGGGTACTGAGCACGCACATAGGCCGCGTGCTTCAGCGAAGCGAGGCAGCAGATGCGCGAGCAATAGGGCAGGTGGTTGAGGTCGCGCGACCCGGCGCACTGAATGAGTGCGACGCGCTTGGCCTCTTTCCCGTCAGACGGGCGGAGGATCTTTCCTGCCGTTGGACCGGTATCCGCGGCAAGACGCTCCATTTCGACATTGGTGATGACGTTGGGGATGCGCCCGTAGCCGTAAGACTCGAGTTTACCGGCGTCGTAGGGCCGCCAGCCCGTCGCCCAGATGATCGCCGCGACATGAAGGTCGAAGCTCTGCGATTTCTCGTCGAGATCGACGGCGCCGTATTTGCACGCGGCCTTGATCGCATCCGCCTCGGCTGTGCCGATGACTTCCGGAGCGACAACGTAACGCATGGGGTAGGCCATGGGGTGCGGAAGGTAGGCCGCGGGCACTTTGTCCATGCCGTAATTGAAGCTATTGCCGACTTTCGTCGTGGCTGCCTTGGCGCAGTCGCCGCAGGCCGTGCAGCGCGCGTTCACATGGCGCGGCGCAGTCTCGGCGGTCACCTTATAGGCGCCGCGCGCGCCCGTGATCGCGGTCGGCCGCGTCTGTGTCAACACCTTGATTTTCGGGTTGTTCCGGATGCGCTGGTAGTTGATCTCCAAGCCGCATGCCGGGTGGCAGAGCTTGGGAAAATAACGGTTGAGCTGGGCCACGCGGCCACCCAGGCTCGGCCCCGCTTCCAGCAATATAACATCATAGCCCGTTTCGGCCGCTTCCACGGCCGCGGACATGCCGGCGATCCCTCCGCCGACGACGAGAATTGTCTCGCTTCCCATCCTTGCCTCGTCACCCCCTGCTCAGCCACTGTTTGCTCGTTGACATTCATTTATCAGAATATTTATATAATATGATTTAACGCTTCGCAAAGCAAAACGCTTTCGGACGGGTGAGGGCGCAGCCAAGGCAGAGATTGACAAGGGCCGGTCGAAGGAGACTTGATTCAGATCAAGCTCATCCGAGAAAACCTAACCTTTGCGGATGGTCAGACCAAGAATTGATCCAGGTCAATTCGCAGCTGGCCAATTTTGCGCGTCTTCCACTCATTTTGGTGCCGGCGATCGCCGGAATGCAAGCCCGCGGCAGGCCATGACGGCGCCGCTTATTGGGAGGAGGCCTTATGTCCAAACTGGTTCCGCCGCATGGCAGCGACACGCTGATGCCCTTGCTCGTCCCCGAGGCCGAGCGCGCCGAACAGCTCCAGCGCGCCGCCACGCTGCGCAAGGTGCCGATGAGCAGCCGCGAAACGTCGGATTTCCTGATGCTGGCGATGGGCGCCTACACCCCGCTGCCCGGCTTCATGGGACACGACGACTGGCGCGGCGCCTGCGGCGATATGCAGCTCACGAACGGTCTTTTCTGGCCGATCCCGATCACGCTTTCCTGCGACAAATCGCTCGCCGATTCCATTGCGGTGGAAGAGACGGTTGCGCTCGTGGACGAAGCTTCGGGCGAGATCATGGGCGCGATGGATGTCACCGAGAAGTACACCATCGACAAGGCGTTCGAATGCCAGCACGTGTTCCGCACCACCGACGAAAAGCACCCCGGCGTGCAGAAGGTGATGGGGCAAGGCGACGTCAACCTCGCCGGACGGGTTACCGCCCTCTCGGAAGGCATCTATCCCACGCAGTATAGGGGCTTTTACTTCCGCCCGGCCGAGACGCGGGCGATGTTTACGGACAAAGGCTGGAGCCGCGTCGCCGCGTTTCAGACCCGCAACCCCATGCACCGCAGCCATGAACACCTCGCCAAGATCGCCGTGGAAGTCTGCGACGGCGTGTTCATCCATCAGGTGCTCGGCGCGCTGAAGCCCGGCGACATACCGGCCGAGGTCCGCGTGAAGGCCATCGACGCGCTGACCGAAAAATATTTCGTCCCCGGCACATACATCCAGGGCGGCTACCCGATCGAAATGCGTTACGCCGGTCCGCGCGAGGCGCTCCTGCATGCGCTGTTCCGCCAGAATTTCGGCTGCTCGCATCTCGTCATCGGGCGCGACCACGCGGGTGTCGGCAGTTATTACGGACCCTTCGACGCGCAGCACATCTTCGACACGCTGCCCGCCGGGAGCCTCGTCATCCAGCCGCTGAAAATCGACGTGACATTCTACTGCTACAAATGCGGTGGCATGGCTACTGCACGCACCTGTCCCCACACCGCCGAAGACCGGCTGCAAATCTCCGGCACGCGGCTGCGCGAGATGTTCGCCAAGGGGGAACAGATCCCCGCGGAATTCAGCCGCCCCGAGGTCGTGCGCGTTCTGCAAGAATATTACAGCAGCTTGGCGCAATAACGACAAAATTTGCGCCCGTAATGCGCAAATTAGAATATTCATATAGCGTGCTGCCTTTGGGCGCCCGCAGAGACGGACTTTAACTGGAAAGGGAAGGAACCTATGCCGACATTCGTTCACACAGAAAAATGCGACGGTTGCAAGGGCGGTGAATATACCGTCTGCATGTATATCTGTCCGAATAACCTTATGAAGCTCGATACCGAGCGGATGAAGGCTTACAATCAGGAACCCGAGCAGTGCTGGGAATGTCAGTGCTGCGCGAAAGCCTGCCCGCAGCAGGCCATCGAAGTGCGCTCGTTCCAGGATTGGGTGCCTATGGGCGGCGCCGTGATCCCGCTTCGCACCGACGACGCCATCATGTGGACCATCAAGTTCCGTGACGGCGAGATCAAGCGCTTCAAGTTCCCGATCCGCACGACGCCGGTTGGTTCGATCGAGCCGTATGCGGGCAAGCCGCCGGCAGGCAATCTCGACGACAACCTGCTGTTCACCGAAGCCAACGTCAC
>JBNKDX010000172.1:0-5402 GCA_050288485.1 Rhodomicrobiaceae bacterium
GATGTCTGCGGCCCTGGCGCGCTGAAAGACCGGGTCCAGGATCCCGCTCTGCTAGACCAACTGCAAACGCGCTTCGAATTCCTGAGCCGCACGCCGAACACGCCCGCGCGCTTCACGAGCGGTGCGACGAATGCGGACGGCGACACCAAGCGCATGATCCTCGACCGCGCCAACTACTATGCCGTCACTGGCGGTCATGGCGCGTGCCGCGGCTGCGGCGAGGTCACGGCCATCCGTCTCGTGGTAGCCGCCAACCGCGCGCTGCACAGCGAGCGCAACAAGGCGCATATCCGTGAACTCGAAAGCCTGATCGACGGCCTTACCGCCAAGCGCGCCAAGGCCGCCGCCAACGGGCGGGACGAGGACGGCCGCACCGAGCGCATCGCGCGCACCCTCTCGACGCTGGAAAAGCGCCTTTACGCGCTGGAAAGCGGTCCGACCGGCAACGGTCCCGCGAGCACGGTCATCGCCAACGCCACGGGCTGTTCGAGCGTGTACGCCTCGACCTTTCCGTTCAATCCCTACACCGATCCGTGGGTGAACAGCCTGTTCCAGGACTCGCCCGCGCTCGCCAAGGGCATTTTCGAAGGCCTCGCGCAGGAAGCGGCGGAGGATTTCAAGGCGTTGCGCATCGCCCGGCTTGAGATGGACGACGCCTACGACCCGGAGGTCCATGACAGCTTTTTCCGGTATTTCAACTGGGCGCAGTTCGATCAGGACGAGCTCGCCATGGTGCCGACCGTCATCAGCATGGGCGGCGACGGCGCGACCTACGACATCGGCTTCGGCGCGCTGTCGCGGCTCCTGGCCACGCGGACGCCGGTCAAGGTCGTGGTGCTGAACACCGGCGCTTATTCGAACACCGGCGGGCAGGCCTCCACGGCCTCGTATCTTGCTCAGGACTCCGACCTGTCCCGTGTCGGCTCGGCGCACAGCGGCAAGCAGGAAGACCGCAAGGAACTCGGCCTCATCGCCGCCTTCCACCCCAATGTGTTCGTCTTCCAGGGATCGACGGCGCTTCAAAGCCACTTCCTGAAGAACATCGTCGAATATCTGAACTACTCGGGTGCGCCCGCGGTGCTCGATGTCTACACGCCCTGTCAGGCCGAGCATGGCATCGGCGACGATGCCGCCAACAAGCACGGCCGTCTGGCGGTCGAAAGCCGCATGTGCCCGGTGTTCGTGCACGATCCGAGACGTCCGGCCAAGGGCGGGAGCCGCGTGTCGCTCGACGGCAATCCGGACCTGGACAAGGACTGGGCCACCCGCTCGCTCGCTTATATGGATGCGGACGGCGCGGCGCAGCTCATGGAAGTGCCGCTCACGCCCGCCGACTTCGCCTACGCCGAGGGGCGCTTCAAGAAGCACTTCAAAAAGCTGAACCCCGCTGCGGAAGGCATTCCGGTGCACGAGTACGTCAACCTGAATGCGGCGGCGCGCGAAGGCAAGACGCCCTTCATCTGGACCACGGATGACGCCAGGAAGCTGGTGAAAATGGCGGTTTCTCCCGCGGTCGTCCATCTGGTCGAGGAGCGGCTGAAATACTGGCACACGCTGCAGGTCCTCGCCGGCCAGCAGGTCACCGCCATGGACGCTGCCCACCGCGCCGAGCTGGACGCCCTGCAGCGCCGTTATCAGGAGCTGGCGGCCGAGCGCGAGGCCTCGCTGGACAGCATCGCCAAGGGCATGTCCGAACTGGCGTCGTCGTCCGGCGCGCCCGCGGGACGCGGCCTGCCCGGCGGCCTCTTCCTCGGCGGCGGCGCTCCGGCGGCCAAGGCTCCGGAAGCGGCGCAGACCTCCGCCAGCGGCGGCGCGGCCCTGATCCGGTTGCCGGAAGAGGATGTGGTGAAGTGCACGAACTGCAAGACCTGTTACCAGGATCTGGGTGAATTGTTCGAGAAGACCACGATCATGGTGGACGGCGCCGCGAAGGAGGTCGGCCATCTGAAGCCCGGCGCGCTTGAGCAGATCCAGGTCACGCCCGAACTGGAAGGGCGGATCAAGCGTGTCATCGCCAATTGCGACGCGGAGATCATTCAATGACCTCCAGAGAACAATTGCAGAGATACGCCGAAATGCAAAGCGCAGTCGAAGCCACGCAGGAACAGCTCGCGGCTCTGAAGCAGAGCGACGAGGTCGCCGTCTTCTACCAGCAGCTGGATCTGCTGAAGCGGCGCCTTCTCGCCGATCCGTCGGCCTTCCGCGAGATGTTCATCGCCGAGGGCATGGACGCCATCGCCTGGGAATTCCAGCAGGAGGAACTGGGCGCGGCGTTCACCAAGACCTTCTGGAAGCTGCTTGCGGCGGGCGGTGACATGGGCATCCTGCTGCAGCGCTTCGTCTGGGAGCTTCCGCTGAAATTCAAGCGCAAGTTCATCCGCGCCGTCGACCAGCACCTCTCGGACCGCTACCCGATGTTCAAGGGGCTGTCCGAGGGATGGCCGGGCGAGTCGAACATCCCCCCCTATATGCGCACGCCCGAGGAGCGTTCCTCGGACTTCGGGCTCGTGAACCAGGGATATCTCGGTTACATGAACCTCGGCTATTCGGTGCGCGAGGCGGACCTGCTGGTGTGGCTCGAAGTGCTGCGCGACAAGCAGTGCGACGACCGGCCCTGCGAGATCGGCATTCCCATCGAAGGCAAGTCCGAGCCGAAGGGCGGCTGCCCGGTCAAGATCCACATCCCCGAAATGCTGGAACTCCTGGGTACGGGCCGCTATCGCGAGGCGCTGGAGCTGATCGAGAGCTGCAACCCGCTCCCGAACGTGACGGGCCGCGTCTGTCCGCAGGAGCTGCAGTGCCAGGGCGTGTGCACGCTCAACAACCGGCCCATCGAGATCGGCCAGCTCGAGTGGTATCTGCCGGAGCGCAAAAAGATCGACGACGCTGAGAACGGCGGCGGCTTGAAGCTGGCGGCCAGCAATCCGTGGCTCGCGGCCGAAAAACCGCCGGTCGCGATTGTCGGATCCGGCCCGGCTGGTCTCATCAACGCCTATTTGCTGGCGGCGGACGGCTATCCGGTGACGGTGTTCGAGGCGTTCCACGACCTCGGCGGCGTGCTGCGCTACGGCATCCCGGAGTTCCGCCTGCCGAACACGCTGATCGACGACGTGGTGACCAAGATCACGGCGCTTGGGGGCCGCTTCGTGCGCAACTTCATCGTCGGCAAGACGGCAACGTTCGAACAGTTGAAGGAGCATGGCTTCTGGCGCATCTTCGTCGGTACGGGCGCCGGGCTGCCGCGCTTCATGAACGTGCCCGGCGAGCATCTCCTGGGCGTGATGTCGGCGAACGAGTTCCTGACCCGCGTCAACCTCATGCAGGGGCACGACCCCGAATACGAGACGCCGCTGCCGGAGATCAAAGGCAAGCAGATCATGGTCATCGGCGGCGGCAACACCGCCATGGACGCCGCGCGCACGGCCCGGCGTCTGGGCGGTCATGTGACCATCGTCTACCGCCGCACGCAGGCGGAGATGCCCGCCCGCGTCGAGGAACTGCATCACGCGCTTGAAGAAGGGATCGTGCTCAAAGAGCTGTGCGCGCCGAGCGAATTCATCGGCGATGACAAGACGCACTTCCTCAAGGCCGCCAATCTCAACCTCATGCAGCTCGGTGAGCCGGACGCCTCGGGGCGGCGCAGTCCCAAGCCGTCGGGCAAGACCGAGATGATGACCGTCGATCTGGCGATCATGGCGCTCGGCAACGACGCCAACCCCATCGTCAAGGACGCCGAGCCCACGCTTGAGACGACCAAATGGGGCACGATTTCGCTGAAGAGCGGCACGCAGCAAACCTCCATTGAGGACGTCTTCTCCGGCGGCGACGCGGCGCGCGGCGGTTCCACCGCCATCCGCGCGGCTGGCGACGGACAGGCGGCTGCGCGCCAGATCGTGGGCGATAGCCCCTACACGCCCGCAGAGACGCGGGAGCGCGTCGCCAAAGCCGCGCGCTACACCGATCTCGGCGCGACGCCGCAAACAGTCGTGGAAAAGATCGAGCTGTCGCCGGGCATCGTCGAGTTCGTGGTCCGCTCGCCGCTGATCGCGCGCGCGGCGCAAGCTGGGCAGTTCGTCCGTGCGCTGGCATGGGAGAAGGGCGAGCTTATCCCCCTCACCCTGGCCGATTGGGACGCGCAGACGGGAACCATCGATCTCGTCGTCCAGGCGATGGGCACCTCCAGCATCCTCATCAACCGCATGGAGGCGGGCGACAGCTTCACCGGCATCGCGGGGCCGCTGGGCCGTCCGAGCGAGCTGCATAAGTACGACGCGGACAAGACCGTCGTGTTCACCGCGGGCGGCGTCGGCCTCCCGCCGGTCTATCCGATCATGCGCGAGCATCTGCGCCTGGGCAATCATGTCACGCTGATCGCGGGCTTCCGCTCCGCAGACCTGATGTTCTGGACCGCGGAGGACAAGCGCGTGGGCCAGCTCCAGGCCGAGTTTGGCAAGCAGCTCGACGTCATCTACGCCACCAACGACGGCACCTTCGGCTATCACGGCTTCGTCACCGGACCGCTGGGGGAGATGCTGAAGGCCAAGCGGCCCATCGCCGAAGTGGTCACGATCGGCCCGCCGCTGATGATGCGTGCGGTGTCCGACCTGACGAAGCCCTATGGCGTGCGCACGATCGCGAGCCTGAACTCGATCATGGTGGACGCCACCGGCATGTGCGGCGCCTGCATGGTTCCCGTGACTATCGACGGCAAGATGGTGCGCAAGCATGCCTGCATCGACGGCCCGGAAATCGATGCCCACATCATCGACTGGGACAAGTTCCTGCCGCGCTTCAACCAGTTCAGGACGCAGGAGGCCGCGAGCCGGGCGCAGCGCGGGCTTTAGGGGGCTGCTGAAAAACACTTAAGAATACCAAGAACTCGAAATCCCCGCCTGCGCGGGAATTTCGAGGAGGTGCGTCTCTCAGCGGTCCGTTACACCACACCCACGCGCCGGTTTCGCGCCGCGTGCGAATAAGATGGGTCATGTCCCCCGGCGGCGGGCGGTAACCTCGATTTCGATCTTCATCGCCCTGTCGGCCAGCCCCGCCACGATCATCGTCGCTGCGGGCCTGACTGCGCCCAGATAGCGTCTGATGACCGGCCAGCACGGCTCGAAATCGCCCCCATTCGGGAAGATGTAACGCACGCGCACGGCGTCGGCGAGCGACGCCCCCGCATTTCCCAGCGCGGACTCGATGTTGCGGAAGGCCTGGTCGCACTGCTCCGCGACGTCGTCGGAAATCGACATCGTCTCGTAGTTGAAGCCGGTGGTGCCGGAGACGAAAACCCAGTCGCCTTCGACGACCGCGCGCGAGTACGCCATCTCATCCTCGAAGCGTGAACCCGAAGAGATTAGCTGTTTGATCATGCCCCCCTCTTTCAAACTGCCGCGAATGATTTC
>JBNKDX010000173.1:0-5387 GCA_050288485.1 Rhodomicrobiaceae bacterium
GTTCCGCGTGGGCGACCGCCGGTTGGACCTCGCGTGGGACCTCTCCCGCGCGCGGTTTCCGCCGTCGGGCTCCCCCGAGCCGTCGTCGGGCTACTTCGTCGCCGTGGTCGTGGACGGCGGCGAAGTCCAGCCCCTCGATCATCTCACCGCCAAGACTCGTCTGCTTGAACTTGGCCTTGATCGAGCCCTGGCGCGGCTTGAAGGACCAGCCGGTGAAAAGCTGCGGCAGGGCCGCGATCGCCGCAGCAGGGTCCGCCGACCGCGTCCGGGACTGTGTATCGCCCTTGCCCTGGTCGGCCGTGACACGCAGCATCTGGTCGATATCGAACCACGAGGCGTCCACCGAGACGTCGAGCCGCGGCCTGTCGCCCCAGGAGGCGAACGCGCTGCCGCTCAGGGACTGCGGGCGGTCGTCCTGCGTGAGCGTGAAAGCCATGTTCTCCAGCTTCACGTTCTCCAGCGTAACGGTGGAGGAGGCGCGCAACTCGATGGCTCTCCCCGGCAGCATCTCGCCCAGCGACCCGGCGGCGGCTTCCCGCGCCGCCTTGTCGAGCGCGAACCGGACGATGATGGGACCCGAATATTGCAACGGGCCGTAGAAGCCCGTCACGTCGCCATCGACCTGATAGATGCTGGCGCCGCTTCTGGAGCGGATGAAGCCCTTGAGGCGCAGCGCGGACCTATCGAATGCGCCAGTCAGCTTCATCTCGCGGCGCTCGCCGCCCATCGCCGCCAGCCCGGTGAAGCGGAAAGGCCCGCTCAGACTGTCGGCGCTCAGCGTCCCGGAAATCCGCTCGATGCGCGATGGCGGCCTCGTCTTTCCGCGGCGGAATTCCACCACCCCGTCCCGGATATCGGCATCGCGGAGAATGAGCTGCCGCACGGGCAGATCGAACTTGTGCGGGCGCACGCTCTGCCAGTTGCCCTCGCCCAGTTCATCGACGGCGAAGCGGATGAGGGGCTGGTCCAGCTCAAGCTTCTTCGTTTCCACCGTGCCGGTCAGTATCGCGGGCAAAGACAGGACGGCGTTGAAGGTCTCCACCTCGGCGAAGGGACGCGTGAAACTGCCGAACTCGTCCGCGATGCGTATCCCCCGCATGTTGAGCATCGGCGTGGGCAGGAACGTCAGATGGATATCGCCCTCGATATGAACCGCCCGGCCGAAAATCTTCGCGGCCTCCGCCTCGAAAACGTCCCGGTAATCGTTCCAGTTCACGAAATAGGGCACGGCCAGGAGCGCGGCGAGCGCGGCCACCAGCAGCGTTGTCAGCCAGGCGATCAGCGAGCCCAACGGATGCCTCCAGCATTTCCCGGCAGCGAGGTCCTTGCCGCGGCGGCTCCGAACAATACGGGAACCTTACGGCAACGCAACGATCTTGCCGGGGTTGAGAATATTATGCGGATCTAGCGCCTTCTTTATGGCACTCATGACCATAAGGCCAGCGCCATGTTCCTTCTCCAGGAATTTCATCTTGCCCGTGCCGACGCCGTGTTCGCCGGTCGAGGTTCCCCCCATCTTCAGGGCGCGGTCCACGAGCCGGTCGTTGAAGCGCTCGACGGCGCGGACTTCGTCCGGATCGCCCATGTCCACAAGGGGCAGAACATGGAAATTGCCGTCGCCGACGTGGCCGACGATCGGCGCCATGATGTGGCTTTGTTCAATGTCGGCCTGGGTCTCGATTACGCATTCGGCAAGCCGCGAGATCGGCACGCACACGTCGGTAGAAACCATCTGGGCGCCCGGCCGGAGCTGCAGCGCCGCCCAGTAGGCATCGTGGCGCGCCTGCCACAGCCTGGTGCGGTCTTCCGGGCGCGCCGCCCATTCGAGCGGCCCGCCGTCCTCGGCGCCTGCCAGTTGCTTGAAGATGTCCACCTGTTCCCGCGCGCCCGCTTCGCTGCCGTGAAATTCGAGGAACAGGGTCGGCGCTTCGGCAAGGCTGAGCTTGGAATAGGCGTTGATGGCCCTGATCTGCAGGGCGTCGGCCAGTTCGATGCGCGCAAGCCCCAGACCGAGCTGGATGGCCGTGGTCACGGTGTGGCAGGCCCCTTCGAGCGTCTCGAACGGGCAGACCGCGGCGAGGATCGATTCGGGCACCCCGAACAGCCGCAGCGTCAGTGACGTGATGATCCCGAGCGTGCCCTCCGAGCCGACGAGAAGCCGCGTCAGGTCGTAACCGGCGGCGGATTTGCGGGCGCGGCTCGCGGTGCGCACGACGCTGCCGTCGGCCATCACCGCAGTGAGGTTCAGGACCAGTTCGCGCATCGTGCCATAACGCACGGCGTTGGTGCCCGAGGCGCGCGTCGCGGCCATGCCGCCAAGCGTGGCGTCAGCACCGGGATCGACGGGAAAGAACAGGCCGGTGTCGCGAAGATGCGCATCGAGGTCCTTGCGCGTGAGACCCGGCTCGACCTCGCAATCGAGATCCTCGGCGTTGACGCGGAGAACGCGGTTCATATGCGCGAAATCCAGCGAAACGCCGCCGAAAGGCGCATTCAGATGTCCTTCGAGCGAGGTCCCGACCCCGAACGGGATGATGGGCGTGCGGCTGGCGCGGCAGAGATTGACGATGTCCACCACTTCCGACGTGTTGTCCGGGAAGATTACCGCGTCCGGCGGCTGGTTCGGTATCCACGTCGTCGTATGCGCGTGCTGCTCGCGGAAAGCCAGGCCGTCATTGTAGCGGGCGCCGAACCGCTCCTTGAGCCGGGCAAGCGTCTCCGCGCGCGCGGCCGCTGATTGTTCGTGCTCGGTGCTCGTCCCGGGCATTCGCTCTCCTGATGGCGCCCTGCAATAAAGCGGCGGCGATCATAGCCCAACTTCGTCAGACGGCCAATGCGCGGCTGAGCACAGGCGCGCGGCGGATTCAGCATGGTTGCGCTTTCCCGCCCGGAGCGCTAAACCGCGAAGACCTCGGCGCGAGGCGCCCGTATCACCACGAGCATCGCCGCAAGACGCGAGCCGGTGACGGCGCGATCACGGCTTTTCATTCAGCATCGTCGCGCGGCAGAGAGCGGCTTTCATCCCAGCAAGGGGACCAGGATGACGAAAAGGCATGCCGGAAAGGGTGCCACGCAGCGCCAGCTCCGCGTCGGCGAAATGATCCGCCACGCGCTCGCCGGCATCCTTCTGCGCGGAGACATTGCCGACCCCGATCTCGGCCGCCAGTCCGTCACGGTGACGGAGGTGAAGCTGTCGCCCGACCTGCGTCACGCGACGGTTTATGTGCGGCCCTTCGGCGCGGGCGACGCCGCCACACTCGTCGCGGCATTGCAGCGCCATCACCGTTTTCTGCGCGGCGAACTGGCCAAACAGGTCGAGTTGAAATACATGCCCGATCTGGTGTTCCGGATCGACGAAAGTTTCGATGAGGCCGAACGCATCGACGCGCTGCTGCGCTCGCCGGGCGTTGCGCGCGACCTCGACTGACATCCCGCATAGTGGAGCACCCGATATGGCCCGTCGCAGCCGCAAAGGCACCCCCATCAATGGCTGGCTCATTCTCGACAAGCCGCAGGCCATCACGTCCACCCATGCGCTGAACAAGGTCAAGCACCTGTTCCACCCGCAGAAGGCGGGCCATGCGGGCACGCTCGACCCGCTGGCGACGGGCGTACTGCCCATCGCCTTCGGCGAGGCGACGAAGACCATCCCCTTTGTCGTCGACAGCGCCAAGGAGTACCGCTTTCTCGTGCGCTGGGGCGTGGAAACCACGACCGACGACGCGGAGGGCGACGTAGCCAAAACGAGCGATGCGCGACCGAGCCGCGAGGCCATCGAGGCGGAACTGCCGAAGTTTCGCGGCCAGATCATGCAGACGCCGCCGCGCTTCTCCGCCATCAAGATCGACGGCGAGCGAGCCTACGACCTCGCCCGCGATGGCGAGGATTTCGAACTTATGGCGCGTCCCGTCGAGATCATGCGGCTTGAGATCGTGGATACCCCCTCGCCCGACACCTGCCTGTTCGAGGCGGAATGCGGCAAGGGCACCTATGTGCGCTCGCTGGCCCGCGATCTGGGGCGTCTGCTGGGCTGCTACGGCCATGTGGCGGAGCTTCGGCGCATGCGCGTCGGTCCTTTCCACGCCGACGCTGCGATTTCGCTGGAAAGGCTTGGCGAATTGAGCAATAGTCCCGACGGTCGCGAGGCGCTGATGAAGGTGCTTCTGCCCGTTGAGACCGCGCTGGACGGCATCCCGGCGCTGGCCGTCGGCGGAGCGGACGCGGCGCTGTTGAAACGGGGCAAACCGGTCATCATCCGAGGCCGTGACGCCCCCATCCACCATGGTCTCATCTATGCCACCTCGCGCGGAACGCTGGTTGCGCTCGGCGAGGTTGAAAGCGGCGAGTTCCGGCCCCTGAGGGTCTTCAATCTCCCGCTCTGACGGTGTGAGGTGAGACGGCAAGGAGAACCCGATGTCGATTACGCCTGAGCGCAAAGCCGCGCTCATCAAAGAATATGGCGCCAAACCCAATGACACCGGCTCGCCTGAGGTACAGGTGGCTGTGCTCACGGAGCGGATCGCCAACCTCACCGAGCATTTCAAAACCCACAAGGCGGACAACCATTCGCGCCGCGGCCTCCTGAAGATGGTGAGCCAGCGCCGCAGCCTGCTCGACTACGTGAAGGGCAAGGATGTGGCCCGCTATCGCAGCCTGATCGAGCGGTTGGGGCTTCGCCGGTAGGGCGGTGTCGCAGATAACGCGCCTGCTTCGACAGTGCGAGTATGTCGGCAGGCGCGTCACACGATCAGCCGGGCGGAACACTCCGCCACTGCTTGGAGCCGCGCGGTCAGCAGCGGCTCGACCTCCGCGAAGCTGTCCACACCGGCGGCGCGCGCGAGCATGGCCTTCAACCCTTCCGGCGCCGTAGACGGTTCGAAATGCGCCTCCAGACACAGCCGTAGTTTCTGCGTC
Source organism: Rhodomicrobiaceae bacterium (assembly GCA_050288485.1). Lineage (GTDB taxonomy): Bacteria > Pseudomonadota > Alphaproteobacteria > Rhizobiales > Rhodomicrobiaceae > JARRLC01. The sequence goes on from JBNKDX010000173.1 coordinate 4,915, forward strand.
AGGCCGTGATAGAGCGCTGCCGCCTGTATGAGGGTCTCCGCGTCGCGTGGTGTCAGCAAGCCATGATCGCGCAGTTTGGCGAGCGCCGCCGCGGTGTTCTGGTCGAGAATGCCGGGATGTTCGTGGGCGTGGACGAGCTGCAGAAACTGCGCGATGAACTCGACGTCGATCAGCCCGCCATGTGCGAGCTTGATATCCCAGACGCCCTTGCTGCCCTTCTCCTCGGCGATGCGGCGGCGCATGTGGCGCACATCTTCGGCGATCTTGGCGCGGTCGCGCGGTTTGCACAGGACGCCGCGAATGGTCGCGGCTACCGCTTCACGCAAAGCGTCCGGCCCGGAAACCAGCCGGGCGCGCGTCAGCGCCAGATGCTCCCAGGTCCAGGCGTCGCGGTTCTGATATTCGATGAAGCTGGCCAGGCTCGTCGCCACCGGACCCGACTTGCCCGAGGGGCGCAGGCGCATATCGACGGC
>JBNKDX010000174.1:0-5386 GCA_050288485.1 Rhodomicrobiaceae bacterium
ATCGAGCGCGAGGGCTGGATCGAACAGGCCGCGAAGCTTGCCCGCGGGGAGGACGCGTGATGCTTGACGACAAGGACCGCATCTTCACCAACCTCTACGGCATGGGCGACCGCAGCCTCGCCGGCGCGAAGGCGCGCGGCCACTGGGACGGGACCGCCGGCCTGATCGCCAAGGGGCGGGACTGGATCATCGACGAGGTCAAGAACTCGGGCCTGCGCGGCCGCGGCGGCGCGGGCTTCCCGACCGGCCTGAAATGGAAGCTCACCCGCGAGGCGCAAGGCGACGAGCGCGTCGTGATCTGCAATGCCGACGAAGGCGAGCCGGGCACGTTCAAGGACCGGGTGCTTCTGGCGATGGCGCCGGACCTCGTGTTCGAGGGCATGACCATCGGGGCTCACGCGCTCGGGGCCAGGACGGGCATCGTCTATCTGCGGGCCGAATACGCCTATCTGCGGGAAGAGCTTCTGGGGGTGCTGGAGCGACGCCGCGCGCGGGGTCTTCTGGGCAAGAACATCTGCGGGCGGGAAGGCTTCGATTTCGACATCCGTATCCAGATGGGCGCCGGTTCCTATGTCTGCGGCGAGGAAACGTCGCTGATCGAATCGGCGGAAGGCAGGCGCGGCGCACCGCGCGACCGGCCGCCCTTCCCCGTCGAGCGCGGTTATCGTCAGAAGCCGACAGCCGTGGACAATGTCGAAACCTTCGCCTGCGCGGCGCGGATACTGGAGCGTGGCGCGGACTGGTTCGCCAGCCACGGGACGCCGCATTCGACCGGCACCAAGCTTCTCAGCATCTCGGGCGATTGCGCGCGGCCCGGCGTTTATGAGGTCGATTTCGGCATCACCGTAGCCGAGGTCCTGAAGCTGGCGGGCGCGGAGAACGCGAAATTCGTCCAGGTCGGCGGGCCGTCGGGCCAGTGCATCGGCCCGGCGGAATACGGACGCCACATCGCCGCGCGCGAGGATCTGTGTACGGGCGGCTCGATCATCGTCTTCGGACCGGAGCGCGATATCCTCGACGTCGTCCGGCAGCACATGGAGTTCTTCGCCGAGGAATCCTGCGGCTGGTGCACGCCCTGCCGCGTCGGCACCACGCTTCTGAAACTGCAACTGGACAAGATCATCGCTGGGCGCGGCGCCAAGGCCGACATCGACGCCATGGCGGCGCTGGCCAACACCGTGATGCGCACCAGCCGCTGCGGGCTTGGGCAGGCGGGGCCGCATCCGATTCTGTCCACTTTGCGCAACTTCCCCGAGGCTTATGAGGCGAAGCTGCAGCCGGACACCTTCGTTCCGCGCGTCTCGCTTGACGAAGCGCTCGCCGAAGCCGTCCGCGTACAGGGGCGCCAGCCATCGGCCGAGGAGGAATAATCATGGGTGAAACCCGTTTCACGATCACCGTCGATGGCGTGAGCGTCCCGGTCCGGGAAGGGCAGACCGTCGTTCAGGCCTGCGACGAGGCGGGTATCTACATCCCGCGCCTGTGCTATCACCCCGACCTCGCCCCCGCAGGCCACTGCCGCATGTGCACTTGCATCATCGACAAGCGCCCCGCCGCCGCCTGCGTGACCGCCGCCGTGCCCGGCATGGTGGTGGAGAACGACACGCCCGAGCGCAACGCCGACCGCCTCGCGATCCTCGAAATGCTGTTCGTGGAGGGCAACCACATCTGTCCGGCCTGCGAAAAGAGCGGCAATTGCGAGTTGCAGGCGCTCGCCTACCGGCTGGGAATGAAGACGCCGACGCTGCCTTATCTCTGGCCCCAGCGCGAGGTGGAGGCAACGCATCCGGACATATTCATCGACCGCAACCGCTGCATTCTCTGCTCGCGCTGCGTGCGGGCGTCGCGCACGGTGGATGGCAAGTCGGTATTCGGCCTGGAGGGGCGCGGCATCCATACGCGCATCAACACCGACAGCGAAGGGCGGCTGGACGCCACCACGCTCGCGGCGGCGGACAAGGCCGCGCATGTATGCCCGGTCGGCGCCATCCTCATCAAGCGCACCGGGTTCCGCGAACCGCAGGGCAGCCGCGCCTACGACAAGGCGCCCATCGGAGCGGACATCGAAGCGCGGCGGCAGCAGGAAAAGCATTGAGCGGGTGACGCCGGACACGGCTGCGTCCGCAGCGTGCCGAGGGCGGCGCCCCCGATGTCGAGCGATCAAGGCAGGAGATCCCATCATGGCCAAGCCGAAACTCGCCACATGCAGTCTCGCCGGCTGTTTTGGCTGTCACATGTCGTTTCTCGATATCGACGAGCGCATCATCGACTTGGTGAAGATCATCGATTTCGACCGCTCGCCGATCGACGACAAAAAGCGTTTCGACGGCCCCGTGGATATCGGTCTGATCGAGGGCGGCTGCTCCACCGAGCATAATGTCCATGTCCTTCGCGACTTCCGCAAGAACTGCCGCGTCCTGGTGGCCGTCGGCGCCTGCGCCCTGACCGGCGGCGTGCCGTCGATGCGCAATCCTATCGGCCTCGGCCCCTGCCTCGAAGAGGCGTATCTCAAAGGGCTGACCGTCGAAGATGGCGGCGTCATCCCCAACGATGCGGACCTGCCGCTGCTGCTCGACCGCGTCTACCCCGCGCATGAGTTCGTGAAGATCGACTATTTCCTGCCCGGCTGTCCGCCTTCCGCGGATGCGATCTGGGCCGCGCTGAACGCCATCCTTGCCGGACGGGAGCCCGAACTTCCTTACGAACTCCTGAAATACGAGTGAGGCGGACGGCCAGGAGCCATGAACAAGGAGACACCATGAGCGACGTTCAGACGAGCCAGGGGCCGCGCAAGGTTGTGATCGACCCGGTCACGCGCGTCGAAGGGCATGGCAAAGTGACCATCCGGCTGGACGCCGCGGGCGAGGTGGACGAGGCGCGCTTCCACGTGGTCGAGTTCCGCGGCTTCGAGCGCTTCGTTCAGGGCCGCATGTACTGGGAGGCGCCGGTCATCATTCAGCGGCTGTGCGGCATCTGCCCGGTCAGCCACCATCTTGCGGCGGCCAAGGCGATGGACATGGTCGCGGGCGTCGATCAGCTCACGCCCACGGCCGAAAAAGTGCGGCGTCTGATGCATTACGGCCAGGTGCTGCAGAGCCACGCGCTGCACATCTTCCATCTGGCCTCGCCCGATCTCCTCTTCGGCTTCGATGCGCCCGTGGCCAAGCGCAACGTCATCGGCGTCATTTCCGAATATCCGGAACTCGGCAAATGGGCGATCTACATCCGCAAATACGGCCAGGAGGTCATCAAGGCTACCGCGGGGCGCAAGATCCATCCCCAGAGCGCCATCCCCGGCGGCGTCAATCAGAACGTCGCCATTGCCGACCGCGACGCGCTCCGCAAGGACATCGACGAGATCACCGGCTGGTGCCAGGGGGCATTGAAACTCCTCGTGGATTACGCGCACGGGAACGCCGCGCTCTACCGCGACTTTGCGAGCTTCCCGTCAAACTATCTGAGCCTCACGGGCGCGGACGGCCGTATGGACCTGTATGATGGGACGCTGCGCGCCATCGACGCCTCGGGACGCGAGATCTTCGGCCATCTGGCGCCCGCGCGCTACCGGGAACAGATCATTGAGGAAGTGCGGCCGTGGAGCTATATGAAGTTCCCGCACATCCGCTCGCTGGGCAAAGACAACGGCTGGTACCGCGTCGGCCCGCTGGCTGAGGTGAATTGCTGCTCCTATATCGACACGCCGATCGCCGAGGCCGCGCGCAAGGAATTCATCAAGGACGGCAGCCCCGTCCACGCCACGTTCGGCTATCACTGGGCGCGCGCCATCTGCATGATTCACGCCGCCGAAAAGATCAAGGAACTGCTGTTCGACGACGACCTGCAGGATGCCGACCTGGTGGTTCAGGGGCAGCGCCGTCCGGAGGGGGCCGCCTGCATCGAAGCGCCGCGCGGCACGCTGTTCCACCACTACGAGGTGGACGAGAACGACCAGATCGTGCGCGCCAACCTCATCGTCTCCACCACCAACAACAATGAAGGCATCAACCAGTCGGTGAAGAGCGTGGCGCGCAACTATCTCTCCGGCCGGACCATCACGGAAGGGCTGCTCAACCACATCGAAGTCGCCATTCGCGCTTATGACCCCTGCCTTTCCTGCGCCACGCACGCGCTCGGCCAGATGCCGCTCGTCGTGACGCTGGAGGATGCGGACGGCGCCGTCATCGCCACTGGGGTGAAGGAATGACGGCAGGGGAAGGGCGCACGGCGGCGCCGGCGCGGGATGGCGGCGGCGGGTGGCGCGTTCTGATCCTGGGTTACGGCAATCCCGGCCGCCAGGACGACGGCCTGGGACCGGCTGTGGTTGCCGAGATCGAGCGGCTGGGGCTGCCCGGCGTCGTCGCTCAGGACAATTACCAGCTCTTCATCGAAGACGCCGCCGATGTCGCCGAGGCCGACACCGTCTGGTTCGTGGATGCGGCCCGGACCGGCGCGGAGCCGTTCGAAATCCGCCGCCTCGAACCGGCGCAGGACATCGCCTTTTCCAGTCACCAGGTAAAACCGGAAGTCATTCTGGCGCTCGCCAAGCGTTATTGCGGCCGGGCGCCGGAGGCGTGGCTTCTGGGGATTCGCGGCTACGAATTCGCTTTTATCGAGGAGCTTACCGGACGCGCCCGGGAGAACCTGCGCCAAGCGGTGGCGGCGCTGGCGAACGCGCTGTCTTGAAGCGGGACCGGCGGTTGGCGGACAGCAGCGCGAATCGAGCCGCGCCGTCCGCGCTCCCTTACCGCGCCGCGAGCCGCGCGAATTCGCGCCTGCGCCGGATCAGGCCTGCTTCGACGCGCGCGAACGTCACGCTTTTGCGGCGGTAGCGCCCCAGATCGATGCCGAGCGACGCCGCCAGCCCCGGCACGCTGGGCAGCGGATCGGGATCGGCCTTGGCCCAGTACGGCCGCAATTCGCGTAGGAATATGTTCACGGTCACCGGCCCGACCCCGTAGAACGCGCCCAGTTCGTCCTCCAGATCGCGCGCATCGCGCGCCGCGGCGTGCAGGCGGTTGAGGCTCCCGTCATATGCGTCGCTAAGGCGCATGCAATCGCGCAGCACCTGTTCCGACTTGCGCCCGTCGTAGCGGACATAACCGCCTTCGCGCATGATCGGATTGACGAGAAAATCCCAGCCCGCGGCGACGATGGTCTCCGGCGCCGTCAGGCCGTGGCGAACGAAGGCCCGGTATGTGTTTTTCGCGCATGTCTCGGAAATGCGCGCGCCGAACAGAATGCTGGCGAGAAACCAGCGGAAGCAGGCGTCGTCGCCCCCGTCCGCCAGATCGATGCCCAGTTCCTCCGAATAAAGCGGGCTGCGCTCCAACTCGCGCACGAGGCTTTTTCGCGCCGCTGCGGCCCCCTGGCTGAGCTCCGCCGCGCG
>JBNKDX010000175.1:0-5377 GCA_050288485.1 Rhodomicrobiaceae bacterium
GGGCGAAGATCGAGATCAGCGACGCGCCGAAACCGAGCGCCACGAGCGCGTCAACCACGACGCGGTCGGCGGGCGAGTAGCCGACGATCTGGGTGAGAACGGCGAAATAGATGGCCACGGCCAGCAGTGCCAGCCCCGCGACGAGCAGGCCCGTCACCGCGCCTGCCTTGAATGCCAGTTCCAGGCCGGCGGCCAGTCCCTTGGTGGAGGCCTGCGTCGTGCGCACATTGGCGCGCACCGAAACATGCATGCCGATGAAACCGGCCGAACCCGAGAGCACCGAGCCGATCAGGTAGCCGATGGCGACGGGAATGGACAGGAGATAGGCGATAAGAATGAAGATGACGGCGCCGACGATGGCGATGGTGGTGTACTGGCGGGCGAGATAGGCTTTAGCGCCCTCCTGTATGGCGCCCGCGATTTCCTGCATGCGGGCGTTCCCCGCGTCGGCGGCCAGCACCGACCGCACGGCCCATGCGCCATAGACGAGCGATAGCGCGCCACAGGCGATGATGACCCAGATCAAATTGTCCATACTTAATGTCCCTCGATTTCAAGGTGACGCGAACGGTTCCATGCCCTTCCCGGCCGCGTCGCCAGCCTTCGGCGTTTGGCTCCATTTGCGATTTGCGCAGCCCGTTCGTCCCGGCAGTCACCAGCCGATGGACCTGCGGTGCGGGGTCTTCCGTGCGAAGCCCACGGGACAATAGGAAAATCGTCTTATTTCTGCAACATCGCGTTGCACCGGATTCAAGTGAACCGCTCAAAGGACGGGGAAAAGGCGCGCCGCGTCAGAGCGATATCCATCAGTGTGCTGCACTGCTGCCTATTGCCGCCTTGAAAAGCCTGCGTCAAAAAGCCTGCTTCCCGACGCTACGGCCCGAAGTGATCGTAGCCCGTGCGCGCGAGAGCCAGCGGGCGGCCGTTAGCGTCCAGCACCGTCAGCCTGCCTGTTCCAGCCTCGAATGTCCCGATGCGCGTCACGGCGATGCCGGAGGCGCGCGCGGCGGCCTCGAATGCCTCTTCCTCGCCTGAACGGATGGCGGCGAGGATTTCGTAATCGTCGCCGCCGGTGATGAGGGTTTCGAGAAGGCCGGGTTCTGCGCTCAGTATCGCTCGCGCAGGCGCTGAAAGCGGCACTTCAGCCACCTCGATGATCGCATCCACACCGGAAGCCGCGCACATGCGCCCGCAGTCGATGACGAGACCGTCGGAAATGTCCATCGCTGCCGAGGCATGGGCGCGGAGCGCGTCGCGCAACTCCAAGCGTGGCGACGGGCGCCGGTAGCGGGCGATGAGGGTATGCAGCATGGGAACGGAGAGGCCGCTCCGATGCCACCCCGCGGCTTCCCCAAGGTGCTGGAGGCATTTCAGGCCAAGTACTGCGTCGCCAATGGTTCCGCTGACATAAAGGCTGTCTCCTGGCCGCGCCCCGCCGCGACGCACCATTCCTCCCCGCGGCACGAAGCCGAACGCGGTTATGGCGATCGTCAGCGGTCCCGCCGGGGAAACGGTCGTATCGCCACCGGACAGTGCGATTCCGAATGCGTCCTGGCCCGCGCGCAAGCCTTCGGCAAAGCCGCGCAGCCAGTCCCCGGAGGTTCCGCGCGGCAGCGCCAGCGCCAAGCTGTAGGCGAGTGGCGCAGCCGCCTTGGCCGCAAGGTCCGAAACGTTCACCGCCAGCGCCTTGAAGGCGATGTCCGCGGGCGTGTCATCGGCGAAGAAGTGCACGCCGGCGATCAGCGCATCCATCGTGACCACGAGGTCCGCGCCCTCGGGCGGCGCGATGGACGCAGCGTCGTCCTTCAGATCGAAGGCGCCCGGAAACCCGGCGGCGAGCGGACGGAACCAGCGGGCGATGACGGCATCTTCGCCGTCTCCGCCCCTCCGGCCGTTCTCCCGCTCGTCCCCGGCGTCAGGCATGCGCCCCGTCCTGCACCTCGCCAGGACGCACCTCGCGCGCGATGGCGTCGAGAATGCCGTTCACCACCCCCGGCTCGTCGCCGCCGAAAAACGCATGCGCCATCTCGACATATTCGTTGATGATCACTTTTGCGGGCACGTCGCGCCGTTCATTCAGCTCGTAAGCCGCTGCGCGCAGAATCGCCCGCAGGATGCTGTCGATGCGCGCCAGGCGCCAGCCCGACGCCAGATGCGAAGCGATGAGCGGATCGACGGTGCGCTGCGCGCGTACGACTCCCAGCACGAGATCCTTGAAAAAAGGCTCGTCGGCGCTGCTGTAATAGGCGCCGTCCACAGCGTGGCTGAAGCGGTGCTGAGTGAACTGCGCGATCACCGCCGCCGCATCGTGCCGCGTGATGTCCATCTGGTAGAGCGCCTGGACCGCCGCGAGCCTGGCGGCGCCGCGCGGGTTCTTCCTGCTCTCTGCGGCCGAAGCCGGGTTACTCGGATCGGAGGCCATGGCAGTCCATGAAAACGTCAATGAGCCTGAGACAGGCGCGCACCGCATCGCGGCCCTTGTTTCCTTTCGCCACGGCGGCCCGTTTCATGGCCTGTTCCCCATTCTCGACGGTGAGAATGCCGTTGCCGACGGGAACGCCGGTTTCGATGGCCAGGTCCATCAGCGCGCGAGCCGACTCCCCGGCTACGATATCATAATGCGAGGTCTCGCCGCGAATGACGCAGCCCAGAGCTACTGCGCCGTGAAAGCGGCAACGCGCCGCGCCGAGCGGCGCCAGTTCCGCGTGGAGGGCGAACGCCAGCACCTGCGGTATTTCCAGCGCGCCGGGGACGGCGATGCGCTCGTAAGTGGCGCCGGCCTCTTCCAGTTCGGCGATGGCTCCTGCCGCCAGTTCATCGGCGATGTGTTCATAGAAGCGCCCCTCGATGAGGAGCACGTGCGGGCGAAAGTCGGGCATGGGTTTTCTAAAGCCTCTTGTCATGCATCTTGCAGCGGAAGTAACCTTGCCACGTCATCACCGGGGGAAGACCCGGTGACCCGGGTCAGCACTTGCGGCCATTCCCCGGCCGCCCTGGCTGGCCGGATCGGAACCCGGCCATGACATGGTAAGGGCTTGAAATGCGTAAGAACGGTTCAGTTCCGGATACGCAACCGCCGGGGCGGCGCGGTCACTTGATCGGTCGGCTGCCCGCCACCTTCAGGCCGTAGCCCTCCAGGCCGACGATCTTCGGCAGCGGCGAATTCGTGAGCAGCACCATTTCGCTTACGCCGAGATGCAGCAATATCTGCGCACCCACGCCATAATCGACAAGGCGGTTTTCGTGTTCGGCAGGTTCTCCGTCGCCTCTCAGCCTGGCCGAGACTGCCATGCGGCACGACTCGCGAATGAGGACGAAGACCCCACGCTCCTCGCGGCTTAGCGCCTCAAGCGCCCGGTCTACGAGCAGGTGACGGTTGCCCTCGGGGTCGAGGCCGATCACGTCTTCGATGACGTTCAGCGCATGCATGCGCACCGGCACCGGGCCATGCCCGCGCACATCGCCCTTCACCAGCGCGATATGCTCCTGACCATCGGCGGTGTTCTGATAGACCCTGATATCGAAGGCTGCGCCGTGAAGGTTCTCGACGCGCCGCTCCTGGACCACGCGGACGAGGCTGTCGTGACGGCGGCGGTAGGCGATGAGGTCGGCGATGGTGCCGATTTTCAGGCCGTGAAGCTGCGCGAACGGCAGAAGGTCGGGCATCCGCGCCATGGTGCCGTCGTCGTTCATGATCTCGCAGATCACTCCGGCCGGGTAGAGTCCCGCCAGCCGGGCGATATCAACCGCCGTCTCGGTGTGGCCCGCGCGAGCGAGCACGCCGCCGTCGCGCGCCACCAGCGGAAAGACGTGGCCGGGAGAGACGATGTCGTGATGGCCCTTTGCCGGGTCGATGGCCGTGGCGATCGTCTGGGCGCGGTCATGCGCGGAAATACCGGTGGTGATGCCCTCGCGCGCTTCGATGGACACCGTAAAGGCGGTGGAATGCCGGGCCTCGTTGGAGCGCGCCATCAGCTCGAGATTCAGTTCGTTCGCGCGTTCGGCGGTGAGCGCCAGGCAGATGAGGCCGCGGCCGTATTTCGCCATGAAATTGATGGCTTCAGGCGTGGCCATCTGCGCGGGGATCACGAGATCGCCTTCGTTCTCGCGGTCCTCGGCATCGACAAGGATGAACATCCGGCCCTGCCGGGCGTCCTCAAGAATCTCCTCGATGGAGGAGAGCTGGCTCGCCTCCGCCGCCGATAGCTGACTGAACTGCCGCTGCCTCTCAGCGATGCTCACCTGTTGCGCCTCCCTGTTCTTCGTCCTCGTCGCCCCTCGCCGCGCCATGGCACGCATCCTATCGTCCAGCTTCGGAGCCATCACTCGCCGTCAGTCTTGCAACATAACGGGCGATCAGGTCCACCTCCATGTTGACCGGCTGGCCTGCGGTCATTTGCCCCCAGGAGGTCACCTCCAGCGTGTGCGGAATGATGTTCACGCTGAAGCGGTTGCCCTCGACGGTGTTGACCGTGAGCGAGGTTCCGGCGAGCGCCACGGAGCCTTTGGGCGCCACATATTTCGCCAGCGGCTCCGGGCACGCGATCTCGAAGCGCATCGAATTGCCGTCCGGCGTGATGGCCGCGATCTCGGCCACGCCGTCCACATGGCCGGTGACCAGATGCCCGCCCATCTCGTCGCCGAGCTTCAGCGAGCGTTCCAGATTGACGCGGGCGCCCACCCGCCAGCGGCCGAGCGCCGTGCGCGCCAGCGTCTCGTTGGAGGCCTCCACGTCGAAAACGGTCTGTCCGTCGCCATCCGCTTCGACCTTGGTCACGGTCAGACAGCAGCCGTCGCAGGCGATCGACGCGCCGATGTCGATGGAAGCCGGATCGTATTTGCAGGCGATGCGGAACTTGCCCTGGTCCGCCCCTCTGATGGCGCCGAGATCCGTGATAATACCCGTAAACATCGGATGGTTCCGCTTTCTCTCAATTCTGTGGTGCTGACGCCTGCCAGAACGCATTCCGGCGGTATGAAATCATGCAGTCGTCGCCGATACATTGATTTTCGGCAAGACTGTATCGCCCATCCTGTGCGAATTCCGCAAGCCCTGCCAGCGGCCTGATCGCCGGACCGGTCAATTTTGCCGCGGCGCGAAAGAACAATGCTTCATCCACCAGCCCCGCGCTGAAGAAGCTGGCCGCCATCGCCGGCCCGCCTTCGACCAGGAGCCGGGTGATGCCCCTGTCCGCCAGCGCCTTGAGCACGGCGGAGAGCGACAGGCGCCCCGGCGCTTCGCGCTCGACGGCGATGCACTCCATGCCCGCGGCGCGAAGCTGCGCCACGTTCTCCTCAGGCGCATCGGGGGCGCAGACGACCCACACGGGAGCCTTGCTCAGCGTCGCCAGCATTTTCGCACCCGCCGGAAGGCTGG
>JBNKDX010000176.1:0-5377 GCA_050288485.1 Rhodomicrobiaceae bacterium
GAAATAGAGACCCCTGCCCACAATCTCTGGCTGTTCGCGAAAAGCAGCGAGGCCAATCGTGCTCTGCGGGCGCACCAACTCGACAAAGCGGAAGCCGCTTACCGCCAGATCGTGGCAAGCTGGGGGCAGTGCGACACCGATAACGCCAGAGGCAGCCTCGCCACGGCCTACCACCATCTCGGCATAGTGGCTCAGGATCGCGGGCAGCTGGCGGAGGCGGAAGCGTGGTACAAGAAATCTCTCGCCATCTTCGAGCAACTGGATAACAAGTCGCATATGGCCGCCGTCTACCACCAACTCGGCATGGTGGCTCAGCATCGCGGGCAGTTGGCGGAGGCCGAGGGATGGTGCAAGAAAGCCCTTGCCATTGACGAGGCCCTAAGTAACAAGCCGCATATGGCCATCGTCTACCACCTGCTCGGCGTGGTGGCTCAGGGTCGTGGCCAGTTGCCGGAGGCCGAAGCGTGGTACAGACGAGCCCTCACTGTCTTCGAGGCGATGGACAACAAACCGCATATGGCCGCCGTCTGCCACCAACTTGGCATGGTAGCTCAGGAGCGCGGGCAGTTGGCGGAGGCGGAAGCGTGGTACAAGAAGTCCCTCGCTATCAAAGAGGCCCTGGACGACAAACCGAATATGGCCAAGACGCTGGCGCAACTCGGCAATCTGCGCGCTGCCCAGGGCGATGACGCGGCGGCGCTCCGCTTCGCCATCCATGCTTGCACGATGTTCGAGGAGTTCCCCAACCGGCATTCCACCGCGCCCCTCGACCTCGCCCGCTATTGGCGCACGCTCGGCCGCGACGCGGTCGCCAGCGCCTGGCGCGATGTCACCGGCCAGGACCTGCCCGCCGCCATGCCCGAGGCGCTCGACGCCCTCGCCGCCGCCCTCGCCGAGCATGAAGCCAAGACCGCAGACAGCGCCCCGGAAAACCCCGCAAACGAGGACACCGCATGACCGAAGCCCACGACATCGCCCGCCAGGCCGCCCAGCGCCTTAGCCCCAAATACGGTCCCGGCCTGCCCATGGAAGTGGAAAAAGCCATCCTCGGCGCCAGCCCTGAGCAATTCGGCGCGATCGGCGATGCCGCCAACGTGGCCATAGCCATCGCAGCCTATGCGGCCCTGGCATGGAATATCTGGCACGACACGCACGCCGGCAACAAGCCGGAGCCCGAGGCGATCCACCGCGAGCTGCGCCTCAAACTCCCAGCCCCGAAAGGCGTCGACACCGCCACCCGCGACGAGATCATCGTCACCATCGTGGACGAGGTGGTGAAGAAATAGCGGCGCAGCCAGCCCCCGCCCCGCCATCTCTTCGCAAGATGAAACCGGCCGGATGGAGTGGCTGAGCCTGCAGGAATTCCAGCACTTTTGTTTTCGCGAAATCGAGACGAAACGCCACGCTACCGCTGCGGCCGCCGCAAGACGGCGATCAGTTCGGCCACCTTGGTGCGCTGATCCTCCGCGTTGCCGCTGGCGATCGCGTTCTCGATGCAGTGGCTGACGTGGTTCTGCAGCAACGCTTCCTCAACCTTACGCAGCGCAGACTGGACCGCCGCGATCTGGTTGATGATGTCGATGCAGTAGCGGTCGCCATCGACCATGGCGGCGACGCCCCGGACCTGACCTTCGATCCGGCTCAGCCGCCTCAAACAATCGTGCTTTGTCTTTTCGTTCATGGGGGCTATATACTCATACTGGGTATATGTATCAAGGCTCACACTCATGGGAGAGCGGGATGGCGGAAAGCTGCTGTTCAGGGAAGGGCCAGCAAGCGGTGGATGGTACATCAGGCGAGTTGGCGCGCGATCCCGTCTGCGGCATGATGGTCGATCCGGCCACGGCCCCCTACCGCGCCACGCATGAAGGTCAGACCTTCTATTTCTGCGCCAGAAGCTGCCAGACCAAATTCGAGGGCGATCCCGCCTACTACCTAATTCCGCCGGAGGAGCGCGTCACCGCGCCGGTTCCCGAGGGCACGATTTTCATCTGCCCGATGGACCCGGAAATCCGGCAGGTCGGTCCGGGCACCTGCCCCATTTGCGGCATGGCGCTGGAGCCGGAGATGGTCACCGCCGAGGCTGGCCCCAATCCGGAGCTGGAGGACATGACGCGGCGGTTCTGGATCGCGCTGGCGCTGACTGCCCCCGTCTTCCTCCTGGAGATGGGCGGACATATCTTCGATTTCGCCCACGGGTTCGGCGACATCTCCAACTGGGTGCAGTTCGCGCTGGCCACGCCGGTGGTGCTATGGGCGGGGCGGCCGTTCTTCGAGCGCGGCTGGCAGTCGCTGGTCACGCGCAATCTGAACATGTTCACCCTGATCGCCATAGGCACCGGCATCGCATGGAGCTACAGCGTCGTGGCGACGCTCGCGCCCGGCCTCTTTCCCGATGTCTTCCGCGGTCATGACGGCAGCGTGCCGGTCTATTTCGAAGCGGCGGCGGTCATCACCACGCTGGTGCTCGTCGGGCAGGTGCTTGAGCTGCGCGCACGCGAACGCACCTCGGATTCGCTGCGCGCTCTTCTCGATCTGACCCCCAAGGTCGCGCGCCGCGTCAAGGATGACGGCACGGACGAGGAAATCGAACTTGACGACGCCATGCCCGGCGACCGGCTTCGCGTGCGGCCCGGCGATAAAGTCCCGCTCGACGGCGTGATCGTCGAGGGCCGGTCCTCGGTCGATGAGTCCATGGTGACAGGCGAGTCGCTCCCGGTCGCAAAGGAGCCGGGGGACAAGGCGATCGGCGGCACGCTCAATCAGAGCGGCAGCTTCATCATGCGCGCGGAGAAAGTCGGGCGCGACACGCTGCTCGCCCATATCGTGCAGATGGTGGCGGCGGCGCAGCGCAGCCGCGCGCCGATCCAGCGCGTGGCCGACATCGTCGCGGGCTGGTTCGTGCCTGCGGTGGTGGCCGTGGCGGTGCTGGCGTTCGCGGCTTGGGCAATATGGGGACCGGAGCCGCGCTTCACGTTCGCGCTGGTCGCGGCCGTGTCGGTGTTGATCATCGCCTGCCCCTGCGCGTTGGGCCTAGCCACGCCGATGTCGATCATGGTCGGCGTCGGGCGCGGCGCGGGCGCGGGCATCCTCATCCGCGACGCGGAGGGGCTGGAGCGGATGGAGAAGGTCGATACGCTCGTCGTCGATAAGACCGGGACGCTCACGGCGGGAAAGCCGGAAGTCACCGCGCTCATCGCCGCGAACGGGTATGAGGAACAGGAAATCCTGCGTCTCGCGGCGAGCCTCGAAGCGGGCAGCGAGCACCCGCTTGCAGCGGCCATTCTCCGCGCCGCCAAAGAGCGGAGCCTCATCCTCAGTCCGGCGGAAGGCTTCGACGCTCCCGCGGGACGGGGCGTGACCGGCCGCGTCGATGACCGCGCCATCCTGCTTGGCAGCCGTGCGTTTCTCGACGAGCAGGGCATTGCCGCGGTGCTCGATGGCGAGGCCGAAGGGCTGCGCCGCAAGGGGCAGACCGCCATCTTCGTGGCCATCGACGGCAAGGAGGCCGGTGTCATCGGCGTCGCCGATCCCATCAAGGAGACGACGCCGCATGCGCTGGAAACTCTCCGCGCCAGCGGCATTCGCGTGATCATGACGACGGGCGACAACCGCACCACGGCCGAGGCTGTGGCGCGCCAACTCGGTATTTCCGATATCCGCGCGGGCGCGCTGCCCGCGGAAAAGGCCGAATTCGTCGCCGCGCTCCGGGCGCAGGGCCGCGTCGTGGCGGTGGCGGGTGACGGCGTCAACGATGCCCCGGCGCTGGCGTCGGCGGATGTCGGCATCGCCATGGGCACAGGAACCGACGTCGCCATCGAAAGCGCCGCGGTGACGCTGGTCAAAGGCGACCTCAACGGCATCGCCAAGGCGCTCACCCTCTCACGCACCGTCATGCGCAATATCCGGCAGAACTTGGTTTTTGCGTTTGTGTACAACGTGGCGGGCGTGCCGATCGCCGCCGGGGCGCTCTATCCGGTCTTCGGGCTGCTGCTGTCGCCGATGATTGCCGCGGCGGCCATGTCGATGTCGTCGGTGAGCGTGATCGGCAATGCGTTGCGGTTGCGTGCGGCAAAGTTGGATTAGCACCGCGTATGCTCGTGGGCTGCGTCCGGATTACCCGCACCAAAAAAACGCTCCCGGCCGCCTTGCTCCGGCCGGGAAGGCGAGGAAGTCTTGTGACGCAGTGAGGTTGCGGGCCGTCAACCCTGCGCGCCGTTTGCCTTGGCAGCGCGTCTCGTGAGCGAACCGCTGGCGGCAATCTCCTCGCGGAGCGCCTTCTCCACCAGCCGCGGCAGATTGTCGTTGAGCCAGTTGATGATCAGTGGCTTCAGCATCTCGACAACGGCGCCCTCCAGCCCGTCGGGCAGGCCCGCGGGGACGGCATCGTCCGCGCTCACTTTGCTGGCGGGCGTCTCTTCGGGCTCTTCGCGCCGCAATTCCGGCGCGGCCGCTACGGCGTCCCGCGCTGCGACCTCCTCCCCCACAGCCTCGGGCGCAAATGCGGCAGGAGCGGCGTCAGCTTCGAGATCAGGCGGGAGCGCGCCCTCGGGCAGCTCCACCTCGGGCGCTTCAGCCTCGCCCTTCTGCGCGGCCTTGCGTGCGAGCGCGCCCGCCAGCGAGGTGGTGATCTCGTCCATGAACGGCTTGTCGGCGCGCAAGGCGTGGGCCACGGGCGGCGCGCTGAGCTTCTCGGCGGCGAAATCCGACACCGCCTCCCTGGCCAGCTCCGCGGCTTTGGCCTGCAGGCCGCGGGCGTCGGCGTCGCCCGAAGCTTCCGCTTCGCTTTCTTCCGGTTCCGCAACATCGGCGAAAGCGCGGCTCAGCGTCTCCCCGACCGCGCGGCGCTCCTCTTCCAGAACGGTCCTGGAGCCCTCGGCGGCGGCAGGCGCCGTCCTCGCGCTGGCGGCCGGCTGCTGCTGGGTTGCAGCGCTCTTGGCCGTAGCCGCGGCGGGCGCCTCGGCCGGTGGAGCGAAGAATGGCGCGCCGGGGCCAATGTCGGGCATCCCCGCCGCCAGATCCTCCAAAGTTTCCCCGGCCTGGTGCGGCAGCGGTTCGCGGCTCACGGGTTCGGAGGATTTTGCGTCTCGCGCCGGGACGCCATCGCCGTCCCGATGACGGGCCGACCACACCGGCCGCTGTACCGGCCCAGCCTGCGCGGGCCGTACCGGCGGCTGCCAGGCGGGTTGCAATTCCGCCTCAAGCTCCTCGGCATCGGGTTCAGGCTCGGGCTCTTCTTCTTCCTCATAGGGGTCGAAGCCCTTCGCAGCATCGAGCCCATGCCCCTCAGAAAGGCGGTGCATCTCGGCAACGACGTTGGACAGCACGCTATCCAGCCCCTCGCTGGTGAGCGGGGCCTCCGCGGCGAACATTCCGG
>JBNKDX010000177.1:0-5376 GCA_050288485.1 Rhodomicrobiaceae bacterium
GGCGGCGTGGCGGTGATCCGCGTCGGCGGCGCGACGGAAGTCGAAGTGAAGGAGAAGAAGGACCGCGTGGACGACGCCTTGAACGCCACGCGCGCGGCCGTCGAGGAAGGCGTCGTGCCGGGCGGCGGCGTCGCGCTTCTGCGCGCGGCGGAGGCTATTTCCGCCAAGGGTGACAATGAGGATCAGGAAGCGGGCGTCAACATTCTCCGCAAGGCGCTCCAGGCCCCGATTCGCCAGATTGCCGAGAACGCGGGCGTCGAAGGCGCCATCGTCATCGGCAAGGTGCTGGAGAACAAGAAGGCCTACAGCTATGGCTATGACGCGCAGACCGGCGAGTATGTCGACATGATCGAGGCGGGCATCATCGATCCGGCGAAGGTCGTGCGCACGGCGCTGCAGGACGCTGCCTCCGTGGCCTCGCTGCTGATCACCACCGAAGCCGCCATCGCCGAAGCGCCCAAGAAGCCCGCCGCGGGCGGCGCGCCCGGAATGGGCGGTATGGGCGGTATGGGTGGCATGGGCGGCATGGGCATGGACGACATGATGTAAGCCGTCCGCCCGGGACCGCGAAAACTGCCAGGAATGCAAGGTGTGGCCGCTGCCAGATGCTGGGGGCGGCCGCATCTTTTGTGGAAGTGGTCTTCCCGCCGTGCCACAAGCCCGCCCGGGATGCCCGGCGCCTCATCGCACTGCCGTTGCGGCGGATATCGCGCGGCAATCGCGTGAGGCGTTTCAGTCGCCGCGATTCGCGTGCAACTCGTCGATATAGGGCGAATGGCCGGAATGCAGGATGACGAGTACGTCTTCCGCGCGCGTCATGGCGACGTAGAGATCGCTGCGTTCGTCCAGATGCGGCTTGTAAGGCAGCAGATCCGTCCACAACAGCACGACGATACGGAACTGCAGGCCGCGCGATCCCTTGACAGTCATGATGCGCACGCCTCTGTCCTGCAGCCTGTCGAAGGTTCCCGCTCGCCTGCTCAGCCACACCGCGCGGGTGAAGCCGTTAAGCCGCTCGCAAAGCAGGTCCATCGCGTCCTCGCGGATGCGCGGGTAGAGAATGCCGATGTCGCGCGGGGCGACGGGCTCGCGGGACCCGCGGATTCTGACGCCGCCGCGCAGCCATTCCTCGACGCGCGCGGCAGCGTAGCAGCTTTCGTCACGCGCGTTTCTCAACTCAACGATCTCCGGCTCCGGGCCATTGCGGATCGCCTTGTCCGGATCGACCGGCAGCGCCAGGACGCCCATGTCGTCCGCCGTCTGCCCGCGCTTCGGCCGCGCCGCGAAGGGCTGCGCCGCGCGCAGGATTTCCACGGTGTTGCGGTAGTTCTTGTCGAGGTCGAACCGGGTGTTGACGGTGCGCCCGCGCGCGTTGACGCCTGCGTCGGCCCAGGTGAATTTCCGCGCCCGGTAAAGCGACTGGCTGCCGTCACCCGCGATCAGCAGATCGCCGCCCTCCGGGTTCTTGAGCGCGAGCTTGGCGCAGCGAAACCAGGAGCGGGGCCAGTCCTGCCCTTCATCGATCAGCACGGCATCGTACCGGCCGCTGTCCCGGCTGCCGCCGCCAATTGAAGCCAGCAAGCGCTCGCCGTAGGCTCCGTCGGTCTCACCGGGGCGAAACCAGGCGCCATTTCTGCCGCCCCACTTGTGGAAATGCAGGGCGTCGATGTTCGGATGGTCTTTCACGGTCGCCGCCAGCCAGGACGCGAGCAGCTTGTTGTAGCAAAGCAGTAGAACGCGCTTGCCGGGGTCTTCGGCCAGCAGCTTCGCCCGTGCGATCAACAGCACCGTCTTGCCCGAGCCCGCCACGCCGTAAATGACGCGGTGGCCGCTGCCGATCGCGCGGGCGTTGCGTTCCTGGCGCAGGTCGAGCACCGCCAGCTCCGTTTCCGACTGATGGAGCACGACCTCGGGGTGAATGATGCTGCGAATGATATCCACCTGCTGCTGCGTCAGCCTCGGGAACGGCCACCAGGGATCGAAATAGGCTTTCAGCCGCGCCGCCAGCTCCTGCGCCCCGAGGGCGTCCCATTCCGCGAGTTGATCCTTGGTCGCCGTCTTCGCCGCCGGAAAGATCTCCGCCAGCTCCGCACGTCCCTTCTCCAACTGCGCGCGGTTGATATTGGTGAGGATGGACATGTAGCCAAACGGAAAGGCGAGACGGTTCCGGTAGGTCCCCTCGGTGCGCAGCAGGCGGCGCGCCTGCGGATGCTCCTGGAATTTGCTCATGGCGAGACACATATAGCCGCGCGCCTGCTCGCCGGGGTGCTTCGTGACGGCTTCATTGCCGCGCCGGACCAGCGTGACCGACGTAGAACTGACCTCCTTCAACGCTGTCAGTCGCCAATCTTTAACCTCGATCACCAGCACGCCGAACTCGGGCATGATGACGATGAAATCCGGATGCCGGTGGTGGATCACCGGCTCGTAATAGACGATGCAGTCTTCCGGCAGTTTGCGCAGCAAGGCGAAAACGCGCCGCTCGCCCGCCGTGATGCGCTCGCCGCCCCAGTTCCGTGGGGGCAGGCTTTCGGGAATCATGACCGCCATTGCTGCTTCCTCCCGCGCATGAAGATGCTCACTGCGGACGGATAAAGCGTTAACCGCCGAAGAAAGAACGCCCCGCCCACTCCGAAATGATGGCTCAGGCGGGCGGAGACGCCAACGCGGGAATGCGATGCAAGCGCGGGAGGCGGTGGAGGCCAGCTCCGGGCAGCGTTGAACCTGAATTTAAGCCCGCCGGTCTATCCTCCTCCTCGCCGTCGGAACGGTTTTGCCTTGACAGCACGTTCTTGATGACGAACTACTCGTTCGAAAAATGGAACTCGTGCGTTCTGCACGCCACGCCGCACGCGCGTTGATGCTTGAACTGATGCAGTCAGCCGGAAAAAACCACCATTCGTCTTCGGCAAAGTGACGGGACGGCAGGAATTTGACGAGGACGACCGTGGCCGAGACCTTTCGCATCCCGTTGCCAAGAGCCAGACGGCGACAGAGCGTCATCCCCGGCTTCGGCCTGACGCTCGGCGTCACGCTTACCTGGCTCAGCCTCATCGTGCTGCTGCCGCTCGCCGGACTGTTCGTTAAAACGTCCGAGCTGAGCCTCGCGCAATTCTGGGCGATCATCGCCAGCCCTCGCACGCTGAACGCTCTGAAACTGAGCTTCGGCCTCGCGCTCGCCGCCGCCGTGGTGAATACCGTATCCGGCGCCATCGTCGTCTGGGCGCTGGTCCGCTACCGCTTTCCGCTGCGCCGCGTTTTCGATGCCGTGGTGGACGTGCCCTTCGCACTGCCGACTGCGGTCGCAGGCATCGCGCTGACGGCGCTTTTCGCAAAGAACGGCTGGCTCGGCGCGCCGCTGGCCGCCATCGGCATCGAGGTCGCCTTTACCCCGCTCGGCATTCTGGTCGCGCTCATCTTCGTCGGCCTGCCTTTCGTCGTGCGCACCGTGCAGCCCGTGCTTCAGGAACTGGAACCGGACGTCGAGGAAGCAGCGGCGAGCCTTGGCGCCTCCCGCCTGCAGACCATGACGCGGGTCATTCTGCCCGCCCTGACGCCCGCGCTGCTGACCGGCTTCTCGCTCGCCTTCGCGCGTGGCGTCGGCGAATATGGCTCGGTGATCTTCATCGCGGGCAACCTGCCGAACGTCTCGGAGATCGCGCCGCTCCTCGTCATCACGCGGCTGGAGGAGTTCCGCTACGCCGACGCCACGGCCATCGCGCTCGTCATGCTGGTGGCGTCCTTCATCCTCCTTTTCGTCATCAACCGCCTGCAGCGCTGGTCCGAGCTGCGCACGGGCGGGCCGTGAGGGTGGTCATGGCGATGGTCGGCGCCACAACACCGGACGGCCTCACCGAAGCCAGGGCCAAGGCCGCCGTGACGAGCCTGCGGCAGGAGCCTGCCCCCGTACGCTGGCTCATCACCGGCGCGGCGATCGCGTTCCTGACGCTGTTCATCGTCCTGCCGCTCGCGGTGGTCTTCGCGCAGGCCTTCTCCCACGGTTTCGGCCCCTATCTCGACGCCATCGCCGACCCGGCGGGTCTTGCAGCCGTCAGACTGACGGTGGTCGTGGCGTTCATCTCCGTGGCGCTGAACCTCGTCTTCGGGCTGATCATGGCCTGGGCGATCGCGAAGTTCGACTTTCCGGGCAAGAGCGTCCTCATCACACTGATCGACCTGCCTTTCTCCGTCAGCCCCGTCGTTGCCGGGCTCATCTTCGTGCTGCTGTTCGGCGCGCAAGGGATGTTCGGCCCGTGGCTCCAGGCTCACGGCATCCGGATCCTCTTCGCGCTGCCGGGCATCGTGCTGGCCACCGTCTTCGTCACCTTCCCGTTCGTCGCCCGCGAACTCATTCCGCTGATGCAGGAGCAGGGCACGCAGAGCGAGGAAGCGGCCATCTCGCTCGGCGCCTCCGCTTTCGCCACCTTCCGCCGCGTCACGCTGCCCAATGTGAAATGGGCGCTGCTCTACGGCGTTCTCTTGTGCAACGCCCGCGCCATGGGCGAATTCGGCGCGGTCTCTGTCGTCTCTGGTCACATTCGCGGCGAGACCAACACCCTGCCGCTGCATATCGAGATTCTTTACAACGAGTATCAGTTCGTCGCCGCGTTCGCGGTCGCCTCGATCCTGGCGCTGCTGGCTCTCGTCACCCTGGTGCTCAAGACGCTGCTTGAACGCCGCGTTTCCGAAAGCTGACGCCCATGACCATCGAGACCACGGACATCGTCAAGCGTTTCGGCAGTTTCGTCGCCCTGGATGGCGTGAGCCTGCGCGTGCGCCATGGGGAACTGGTGGCGATGCTCGGGCCGTCCGGCTCGGGCAAAACGACGCTCCTGCGCATCATCGCCGGGCTCGACTGGCCGGACGAAGGCATGGTCCGTTTCGACGGCGAGGATGCCCTGCACCGGCACGCTGGCGAGCGCGGCGTCGGCTTCGTCTTCCAGCATTACGCGCTGTTCCGCCATTTGACGGTCTATGAAAATGTCGCTTTCGGGCTCCGCGTCAGGCCACGGCGCGAACGGCCCTCCGAGACGCAGATCGCGGAAAAGGTCAACCGCCTCCTGGACATGGTCCAGCTCGGCTGGCTGGCGGACCGCTATCCGCACCAGCTCTCCGGCGGCCAGCGGCAGCGCATCGCGCTTGCCCGCGCGCTGGCGATCGAGCCGCGCGTCCTTCTGCTCGACGAGCCGTTCGGCGCGCTGGACGCCAAGGTGCGCAAGGAGCTGCGGCGCTGGCTGCGCGAGCTTCACGGCGAGATCAATGTCACGTCGCTGTTCGTGACCCACGATCAGGAGGAGGCGCTGGAGGTGGCGGACCGCGTCGTCATCCTCAATCACGGCCACATTGAACAGATCGGTACGCCCACAGAGGTCTATG
>JBNKDX010000178.1:0-5372 GCA_050288485.1 Rhodomicrobiaceae bacterium
CCTTTGCCGGTGTCCGGCACCGTCATCGGACGCACGCGCATAACCGGCCTGATCGACAAGGGCGCGGACAAGGGTGCGCTGATGTTCTCCGAGCGCGACGTGATCGAAAAGGACAGCGGCAGACTGCTGGCGACGCTTTCGGCGACAGTCTTCCTGCGCGGCGACGGCGGCTTCGGCGGCCCCTCCGGCCCGACGCCGAGACCTCATCCCCTCCCGGAGCGGGCGGCCGACGCCAGCCTCGATCTCGCGACCCTGCCGAACGCGGCGCTCGTCTATCGCCTGTCCGGCGATTACAATCCGCTCCATGCCGATCCCGGCACCGCCGCGGCAGCCGGTTTCCCGCGGCCCATTCTCCATGGCTTGTGCACCTATGCCGTTGCCGGGCGCGCGGTGCTGCGCCTCGCCTGCGGCAACGATCCGCTGCGGCTGAAGTCGCTGAACGTGCGTTTCTCCGCCCCCGTATTCCCGGGCGAAACCATCCGGACCGAAATCTGGCGTGACGGCGGCGTCATCGCGTTCCGGTCGTCGGCGGTCGAGCGCGGGGTGATGGTGCTCAACAATGGACGGGCGGAGATCGTCTGAGCACTGCGGCCCTTACTGCCCTCGGCCCGTATCGGGCCCGTGCCGGCCGAGGCCATCGGCGAGGAGCGCGGCGGTTTCCTGCAGCGGCGCGAGAAACTTCGCCTCGGCCTCTTCGCGGCTCACCGCGCTATTCAGCATCACCATATTCATGGACGCAAAAATGTGGTTCCTGCCGATGACCGGCACGGCCATCGCCCAGGCGAGACCGTCGAATTCGGTCTTGGCGTAGTCGTCGTCGGTCGCGGCGTAGCCCGCCTCTCGCACCGTTTTCAGCAGCGCCTGAAGCTTGCGCGGATGGCGGGCGAGGTCGTACCAGCGGCCAGTCCGCTTCGCCAGCAAAGCAACGATGCGTTCGCGCTCCTCCTCGCTGCAATACGCGAGGTAGGCCCGGCCAATCGCCGTGACCAGCATCGGGATGCGGAAGCCGAATTTGCGGCTGAATGAAATCGGCCCCTGCTGGCCGCGCGTCGTCTGTACCAGCACCATGGCGTCCCGGTCGAAGATCGCTACGTCGGACGGCCAGCCGATGCGACTGCGGAATTCTGCGATGATCGGCTCGGCGATCGCTCCGACCCAGAGATGGCGGTCATAGCCATGGCTCAATCCCAGTGTCCGGCCCGTCGGCGCGTAGACCGGCTGGTCCGGGTCGCGCATGATGTAACCTTCATGCTCCAGGGTCTGCAGCATCCGGACGATGGTCGCTTTGTCCAGGCCCGTGGCCTTGTGCAGGGAGCGGACGGTGGAGCGCCCCTCGTCGTTCACGACGCGCAGGATTTCCAGGCCGCGGGTAAGTGCGATGACCGGCTTGAACGATGCCATGCGATATTCGTGTCCCCTCGTCACATCCTTCGGCCGCGCCAAGCCCTGCTTACTATTTCACGGTGAAAAACGCCATTTCTAAAATGGCCCGAAGGGAGTCCCGCAACCTGCCTGGCCGCGGCCGTGAAGCCGCTTCGGCGCAAAGGCTCGACGCAGTGGGCAGGCTGCCGAAAGGCTCACGGATTGCGCCGAACCCCAAATACCCGCGAGGACGTCCCCTTCCCGCAGAATTATTCCCAGGCAATTACCGGAAGTTCTTTCATGAATATGACCCGAATGCCGCGAATCATTTATAGACGAAAATCTTAGAAGTCCCCTCGATAAGAGGTCTATACATGCAAAAAGATAAGAATAGTTTTCTGAAAATTCTAATATTCGGCACGCTGATTGCGATCGGGGCAGCTGGAACAGCTTACGGTGGCGGGGGCGGCGGCCCTTACGTCGGCCCCGACGTTGCCTCCAAGCTGAATGCAAGGCAGATCGAAAGCCTCGTTCCCTATTTCGGCTACGAAATGCCGGAATGGATGAAGCGTTTCGAGGTGGACTGGGGCTTCTTCGATACGAACAAGCCCCTGCAGTCGATCCTGACAGTGCAGCCTCTTTATCAGTCGCTCGACAAGGAAGACACCCTGTTCGTTCAGGGCAGCGTTTTCCACTACGCCCTTTATGGCGACTATCGCTGGACCGGCAACATCGGCCTGGGTTACCGCAGACTCCTCGCGCACAACACGATCATGCTCGGCGTCAACGTCTTCTACGACGACGAGTTCACATACGATCACCAGAGGATGAGCGTGGGCGCCGAAGCGAAATGGGGACCGCTCGATTTTCATTTCAATAACTACACCGGCCTGTCGGGTGACAAATCCGTAAAGGGCTTCATCGAAAAGGCGCTGGACGGCCGGGATATCGCCCTGAAGACGCAGGTCCCCTTTCTGCCGTGGCTGAAGCTTGGCGGCGGCTATTTCTGGTGGGACGCCGAAGAAGGCAGCCGCGACATGGAGGGCGCAAGCTTCTTCGCGGAAGCCGCCCTGCATCCCAATGTCAGCGTCGATTACAGGTGGTCGGGCTATGACGTCGCCAACAACAGCGACCGGGACGAGAACGCTGTCTTCCTTCGCTTCCACTTGGCGCGCACGGAAGCCCCCACTCTGACGACGGGGCCGGTCGTAGCGGACATGGCTTTCGCGCCGCGCGACCTTTCCGGCGAGACGCTCAAGAAAGTCGTAAGAGAGAACCGTGTGATCGTCGAACGCAGACGCCGCGGCAACGTCATCATCGCGCGGGGGGACTGACAAATGAAACGGCTGAGCTTTTTTTCGTCTCTTATTCTCGTTTTGGCGATGCCCGGCGGCGCGGCCGCCGATGAGACCGGCAGCGCCACCGGCCTTGCCGCCACCTATCAGGTAACGGTGACTCAGATCGAATTATGCGCTGCGGGAAGCTCTGTCGACAGGAGCGGAGCGTCGGCGCCCGTTTGCGTGAATCCCGCGGTCATCGGCAGCGGAACGACCATGTTCGACATCGCCAGCGTGGGCGTGAATCAGGCGGTCGGTGATTACAGCTCCTTCGACACCCTGCCCGCGGGTGTGGTCTACACCCATGCCCGCGCAACGCTGGCCCGCAGGTTCGTCATTGCCGGGCTCTTGACACGCTTCAGGGCGGGGCAGGGCCCGTCGGCGGTAGGATGCCGCACAGATAGCGCAGACACGAGCGCCAGCACGACATCTGCGGGAATCGGCATTCGCGATTCCGGTGCGGGAACGCCCCAGGTGCTCTACATCCCCGATCCCGGCTCACTTAACGGACAGCCTTTGCAAAGCGACTATTGGTCCTTGGGATTGAACATCGTCGATAACACGACCTTCACCGCTCAGTATCCCCTTACCGGAACGATCAATGGGGGAGGTCCGGTACCCACTGTCAGGCTGGCTTTCAACACCCAGGCGGCGCTGTCGGGAGATTGGATAGGGGGCCAGTGCTGGATGTATCCCAATCCGCCATCGGTGGACCTCAGGGTGGAGTGACGGCGCGGGGCGGCCTGCGCGGCTTTGCTGCCCGCGTGGCTCCCGCCCTCGCCCGGTTGTGGGGCGCACGCCTTATCCCCTCAGCACCGCCCGCCGCTCGACGCCGCCGCGGCGGATGACGAAGTCCCAGACGCGTGCCCGGCGCTGCAGCAGGTCGGCAAGCTGCTTGGTGCTGCTGATTGCCGTGCGGTTAATCTTGACGATGACATCGCCCGGCCTGAGTCCGAAGCGCCGCGCCATTGAATAGGGCTTGGTTTCCACCACCACGACGCCGGAGGTCTCGTGGATGGAAAGTTCCTCGGCAACCGCCGGGGAGAGATTGGCCACGGTTGCGCCAGCGAAGGGGCTGCGCCCTGTGAGTTCGAGGATATCGCGGGGCACGGTTTCCGGCGCAGTGATAAGCGCGATTGCAGTCTGGCGTTTACGGCCCCGGCTGATGTAATCGACCTGCGCCTGTCCGCCAAGCCCCTTCGTCGCCATGCGGTACAGGACGGATTGCGGGTCACGCGCCTCGTGGCCATCGACGGCAATGATGACGTCCCCCGGCCTGAGCCCGGCTCCTGCCGCCGACTGCCCTTGGTCACGCTCGCGATGAGCGCGCCGGATGGCCGGTCGAGCTCGGCCGCCTCGGCGATGTCGGGCGTCACCTGCTGCAATTCGGCGCCGAGCCACGGCCGTTCGACCTTGTTGCCCCGGAGCGCGGATCGCACGACCACCCGCACCATGTTCGACGGGATGGCGAAGCCGATGCCGAGCGAGCCGCCGCTCTTGCTGAAAATCGCGGTATTGATGCCCGCCACTTGCCCGTTCATATCGACGAGCGGGCCACCGGAATTCCCCGGGTTGATAGCGGCATCGGTCTGAATGAAGAACTGATAGTCGGAAACGCCGACGCGCGTCCGCGCCAGGGCGGAGACGATGCCGCTGGTCACGGTTTGCCCGACACCGAACGGATTGCCTATCGCCAGCACGATGTCGCCGACTTCCAGCGCGTCCGAGTCGCCGAGAGGCAGGTAGGGAAAGTCCTTGCCGGCATTCTCGATACGCAGGACGGCGAGGTCGGTCTGCTCGTCCTTGAGCATGACGGTCGCCGCGAATTCGCGGCCGTCGGCGAGCGCCACTTTGATCTCGGCCCGGCCCTCGGTTCCCACGACGTGGTTGTTGGTTACCACGATGCCCTCGGGCGAGACAATGACCCCGGAGCCAAGCGAGTTCTGCTGCCGCAGGCCCGGCATGCGGCGGCCGAAAAAGCGCTCGAAGAACGGATCGTCGAAGAGCGGAGACCTGCGCCGTCTCGCCTCGGCATGGACGTAAACGTTCACAACCGCAGGTGCGGCCCGCTTGACGATGGTGGAATAGGAATAGGTGAGATCGGCGCGTGTATGCGGGACGCGCTTATCGGTACGCCCGCCCCCGTCCTGGGCGCTTGCCAGCGACCATATCAGCGCCACCGCCAGCAGCAGCGCGAATGGCACCACCTGCCGGTTGAAAAGCCGGGACAGCCCACTCATCGCGCCCCCCTTTACGCCGCCTGCGCTTCACTCCCGGCATTCTGATCGGGACCGGAATCCAGGCCCTTGGCGCTCTCGTCGCGATCGACGAGTTCGATGACCGCGACCGGCGCGGAATCGCCATAGCGGAATCCGGCCTTCAAAACGCGCGTATAGCCGCCCGGACGTTCCTTGTAGCGCGGGCCGAGCGTATCGAAAAGCTTCGCCACCATCTTCTCGTCGCGCAGGCGCGCGGCGACGAGACGGCGGGCATGCAGATCACCGCGCTTGGCGAGACTGATGAGGCGCTCGGCGACGCGGCGCAGATCACCGTCGGTGAAGATTCCCTTCAGGCGATTGTACTCGTCGACCATGATTACACAACCGAGCCGCTTGGAGGTCATCTCGAGGATCATCTCCTTCATGCTCGCGCCCGGCTGAACTTTCGGGATCT
>JBNKDX010000179.1:0-5322 GCA_050288485.1 Rhodomicrobiaceae bacterium
CGCCGCAGCCCGCCGCGAGTGCGGAAACTTGCGATTTTCCGCAATTTGGCGCGGCGGGACTCATCAAGCTGAAATATCTTTATGGAAAAATTGTAATGGAGCGGGGAATGGGCTCGCCATGATGGCGCGCCTGCATGTTCGAGCCAGCAAGGGGCGGGCGATGATCGTCCCGATATGGACATGTCTAGCCGGATAACAGCAGCATTACGCAGGCTCATCTCGTCGCGGCGCGGCAGCATCGCGATCCAGGTGGCCGTCGGCCTGGTGGCCGTCATCGGTCTCGCCGGTCTCGGCACCGAGACCACCTTCCTCATCTTCAAGCAGAGGCATATGCAGGTTAGCGCCGACTCCGCGGCGGTCAGCGCCATCATGGCGCTCGATCAGCTCTATCCGCGCGATCCGGTGAGCGAAGCGCGCGCCGTCGCCGCCCGTCTCGGTTTCAGGCATGGCGTCGATGGGGCGACCGTCACCGTCAATACACCTCCCGCGACCGGCCCCTTTGCGGGCAACAATCTGGCGGTCGAGGTGATCATCGCCCAGACGCACGATATGAGCATGATGCGGCTTTTCACCAACGCCGCGGTCAATGTCGGCGCGCGCGCCGTCGCGGTGCAGCAGGCGAAGGGCCGGTTCTGCTATCTCTCCCTCGATCCGACGGCCAATATGGCGGTGAATCTGCTGAACAATGCCGTCATCAGCGGTGAGTGCGGGGTTGCGGTGAACTCCGACAGCCCGACCGCGCTCTATCTGAACAACAACGCCCTGATCGAAACCCCTGTTCTCGCACACGGCGACTGGTTCCTGGATATGGGCGCTGCCATCACCGGCCTTCCGGCGATCAACCACGGCCCGACCATCACCGATCCCTACGCCGATGTGACGCTTCCGTCGCCGCCCGTGGGATGTACCAGCCAGCAGGATAACGGCAAGAACAGTATTACCGTCAATCTTGTGCCGGGACGCTTCTGCAACGGCTGGGATTTCATGAACACCGTGGAGCTGAACCTGGCGCCGGGCACCTACTACATCGACTCGCAAATGAAGATAAAGAATAATGTCGTGATCAACGGCACGGATGTCACGATCGTCGTCAACGGCGATTACCCCGTCGATCTTCAGAACAATGCCTATCTGAACATCACCGCGCCCACGACCGGAGACCTGGCGGGCATCGCCTTCTTCGGTCTTCGCGACGCCGACCCTTCCGTGCTGCAGAAATTCGACAACAACGTCTATCTCAACGTCCAGGGGGCCTTCTATTTCCCGAACCAGATCCTGGAAGTGGACAATAACGGCACCACCAATCCGCAGGGCTGCACGCAGTTGATAGCCCGGCAGCTCCGGTTCATGAACAATGTCGAGATGAAGAACAACGCCTGCGATAATACGGGCGTGCAGGCGCTCAGCCCGCCAGCGGCGCTCGTCGAGTAGGAGGCGTGATCCGATGTTCACCCTCAGGACCAGCGCAAAGCGCTTAAGACTGTACCGGAACGAGTCCGGCACGGCCGCCCTGGAACTCGGTCTCATGGCGCCGTTCCTCGTGCTGGCCTGCCTGGTGACGGCGGAACTGGGATTGGGGGTCTATGAAGGCATGCAGGTGCAGAACGCTGCGGAAGCCGGGGCGGTTTACGTTTCGAAATACCCCAGCCTGGACATCACGGGCATATCCAATGCGGTAGCCAATTCGACCGGCACGCCCGGAATCACCGCCACGCCTGCGCCCGTGCAGTTCTGCGGCTGCCCGACGGCAACCGGGGTCACGGAAATGTCCTCATGCGCGACGACATGCAGCGACGGCAGCAACCCGGGGCAATATATCAGGATCAACGCGCAGATGACGCACCAATCCGTCCTGCAATATACCGGCGTTTCGGTGCCGGTAACACTTACTGGTGAGGCAGTCGTCAGGCTGTATTGAGCCATGACCGTGTTACGCACATTGCGGGTTCTGAAATCGGCAGCCGGGACGGTGGCCCTGGAGTATGGCATCGTCCTGCCGCTGTTCCTGCTGATGGTCATCGGCGGGATGGACGCCGGGCGGCTGATCTGGACCTATGTGACGCTGCAGCGTTCGGTGGAGGCCGCGGCGCGCTGCGGCGCGGTCAACTACAACTCTGCCTACCCCACCACGATTTGCCGCTCCCCCAGTGAGGTCGCCGCCCGCGCCGTAACCGAGGCGTACGGCCTGAATGTCACGGCGGGGGAATTCACAGTCACCACCGCGAATTGCGGGCTCCAGGTGACGGCGAATCACAACGTCCAGCTTCTCACGCCGTGGATCGGGACCTCGCCCGCCGGCCCTTCCAACTCGATTACGTTGAGCGTTTCGGCCTGCTACCCGATCTGAAATACTAATTTTGTCTTAACGACGCCGGGCGTTTTCTCCGCAACAGCTCTTAAAACGCCAAAACAACTTCGACGCGGCCGCGTTTTTTCCTAACCGTGGCGTCAATGCAATTGCGCGATCCTGAAAACGCATGTATCAGCAGATATGCACAACCTGCGATTGTGTTGGCGCGCTGCCATACGGTTTCGTATGTCCGGCGAATTGCGCAGCCGTTCGTTGCGTTTCTCGCGTTTTCACCTTCTCGAATGCAGATGGGAGCGGAGCGTGGCGCATCGGGTTTCAGCGAGCAGAGGATTCTTGCGCGGGCGCGCGGCGGCGGCCCGGACGGGCGTTTTGCGCCGGGCGGCAGGGTTGAGCGTGGCGGTGCTGTTGGCCACGCTCGGCGCCAGCGACCCGCACAGGGCGATTGCGGGCGCCAGGGTCGAAACCGGCGCGGAAATTACGAACATCCGGGTCACGAACCACAAATCCCGCACCATCAAACTGAGCCGGCCGTTCACCCAGGCCGTCGTCGGCGATCCGAAGATCGCCGATGTGCTGCCGATGTCCGACACCGTGATCTACATCCAGGGCAAGAAGATCGGCACCACAAACGTCTCGATATTCGACCGTGAAAAACGGTTGATCGCCGTCGTCGATATCGACGTCACCGTCGATGCCCAGTATGTCGCCCAGAACATCCGCAAGAGCGTTTCCAGCAAGGGAATTCGCGTTTCGGCCAGGAACGAGCAGGTGGTGCTGACGGGCACCGCGAAGGACGCCGTGGACGCCGAACGGGCGGTCGCCATCGCCAAGGCCATGCTGCCGAAGGTCAATGTCATCAACGCCATGCGCGTGGCGCCGCCGCAGCAGGTCATGCTGAAGGTCCGCTATCTGGAAGTGGACCGTGGCGCGGCCCGTGAGATCGGCGTCAACTGGTATGGCGGCAACCGGGACGGGACGTCGGGTCTCAATACGGGACTGGGCAGTGTGATCCAGGGCGACCGGTCCATCCGCGACAGCTCCGGCAGTGTGATCGGACCATCCGCGGGGCTGCTGCCGCTGTTCCAGGTGGCCGGAACGCTGGCGTCGGGCGCCACGGCGCAGCCCTTCGGCCTCGCAATCGCCAGCCTCAACAAGGGCGCGCGGACCGTCGATCTCATGGTCAACATGCTGGAGACGCGCGGGCTGGTGCGCACGCTCGCCGAACCGGATCTGGTGGCGCTGTCGGGCGACACGGCGGAGTTCCAGGCGGGCGGCGAATATCCCGTCCCCGTCACGCAGGCTTCCGCGAGCGGTGTCCCAACGGTCACCATCGAATGGAAGGAGTACGGCGTGAAGCTCAAATTCACGCCCACGGTGCTCAACGATGGCATTATCAACCTGCAGATCGCGCCCAGAGTCAGCGAACTCGACTATACCAACGCCGTCGTCAGCAACTCCTATCGCATTCCGGCGGTGAAGACGCGCGAGACCAAGACCACCGTCGAGCTGCGCGACGGGCAGAGTTTCGCCATCAGCGGCCTGCTGCAGGATGAGAACCGCCGCGACGTCTCGCAGGTGCCCTGGCTCGGCACGGTGCCCATTCTCGGCGCGCTGTTCCGCTCGTCCTCCTACCAGAAAAGAGAGAGCGATCTGGTGATCATGGTCACGCCGCATCTGGTCCAGCCCGCCGCGCCGGGCCAGGAACTGGCGTCACCGCTGGATCAGCGGATACCGTCCAACGATATCGACTTCTTCCTGCTGGGGCGGCTCGATCTGAGCAAGAAGTACAACGATTACGTCACGACCGGCGAAGGCGTCAAAGGGCCGTATGGACATATCGTGCCCGCGACGGGGCGCTGAAAGGCGATCGTTACAGCAATCGCAAAGTATATTAAGAGGAACTAAGGTTTATGAAGAAAGCGGCCAGCCTTTTGAGATTGCTGAAAGATGCCTTGCGCCACACACTGTCGAATTTCCCGCGCAAGCGGGAATCCGGTCCTTTAAATGACTTGGTGGATACCCGCTTTCGCGGGCATTTCGCGGGTGGTGCGTCTTTCGGAGGTCTCCTTTTCGTGACGATATTGCTCGGCGGCGGCGGCAAGGCCGCAGCCGAATGCGAGGGATGCTTCTGGGACGATCTCTTTGCGCCCTACACGGAGCGGATCGACACAGTGAGAACGAGTTCCGGCAACGCCAAGGCTGTGAACACCGTGACTCACATGATTACGCCGTGGCCGCCCTATGTCTTCGACCGGCGCATTCCGGCGAACGGTCCGTGGATGGTGCAAGCGATCAGGAATTATCAGGACAAGCTGAAACCAGAACAATCCAGCGCCGCGCCCACACAGTCTCAGAGCCTCGCTGCCGGAGTCGCCGCCGGGGTCGCGGGCGGAATGGCGGCCGGGAATGCGATGGGCGCCAATACCGGCGGCGAAGCTGGCGGGAACGGAACGGCACAAGGGGTATCCGCGGGCGGGCAGGGCGGCCAGTCAGGACAACAGTGATTTGATTGTCTGCGTGATGTTTGCGGACCGGAGTCCTTTCTCCGGCTGGATGTCGTCGCGCAGTGGAGGGCGGTTTTGAGTGGTGCGCGTAGCCGCCGGAGACTTGGAAGGAGAGGGGCGCGAAGCGGCATCCGGCGGCTCTCTCCTGGTATCTGGAGCCACCATGCTGCGCACCTTATCAATCCTCCTCTTACCCCTCACGGCGGCGCTGGCCGGGTGTGCGGCCTTCCGGGAACCGTCATGGACGCCGGAAGTCGAGTATACCGGTTCCACAAGCGGACCGGAAACGACCCGCACGATTCAGAGCCCCTGGGACGTAAAATACTATCGGTCCGACGAGCCGCTGCGGCTGGCGGTGGAGTATTTCTATCGCGGCAATTACGGCATTGCCGAGCAATATTACCGGGAAGCCGTGGAGAAGGCGCCGAAGGACCCTGTCGCGTGGCTGGGGCTGGCCGCGAGCTACGACCGTCTGGCGCGCTTCGATCTCGCCGACCAGGCCTACCG
>JBNKDX010000180.1:0-5319 GCA_050288485.1 Rhodomicrobiaceae bacterium
AAGCTGGCAGTTCACGCAGGCGCCGGTGAGCTTCACCAGCACCTTGTCGCCATCGACATCGATCAGCTCGCAGTCGCCGCCGTCGCGCTGCAGGAAGGGGCGCACTTCTTCGATGGCCTCTTCGACGAGCTTGACTTTCTGCACGGTGGTGAGCTTCGGCTTGGCGGGCGCGGTGAGCAGCTCGTTGTTGAAGACTTCGAGGGGCACGAAATCCTCCGACACTGCGATTGCCGGAGCCTTCGGCGTGGCGGTCCCGGCGACGAAAGCCTCTCCGGCCGCCAGCACGCCCTCTTCGACCATGGCGGCATTGGTTTTGGCGAGCACGGCTTCGAGCCCTTCGGCGCAGGTCGCGCAGCTTCCACCCGCCTTGGTGTAGAACGTCACCTGTTCGAGGCTCGTCAGCTTGTTGGCGCGGATGGCGCGCTCCAGCATGCCCTCATCGACGCCGAAGCATTTGCAGATCAGCGCGCCTTCCTCGTGATCGTCGGTCCATTCCTCGCCACGGAAATCGGCGACCGCCGCCTGCAGCGCCTCGTAGCCCATCACCGAGCAATGCATCTTCTCCGGCGGCAGTCCGCCCAGGAATTCGGCGATGTCGGCGTTGCTGAGCTTCAGCGCGTCGTCCAGCGTCTTGCCGATCACGAGTTCGGTGAGCGCCGAGGAGGACGCGATCGCCGAGCCGCAGCCGAAGGTCTGGAATTTCGCGTCCTCGATGGTTTCCGTCTCGGGGTTGACCATCAGCATCAGCTTGAGCGCGTCACCGCAGGCAATCGCGCCAACCTCACCGACGGCATTGGCACCTTCCAGTTCGCCCGCATTGCGCGGATTGAAGAAGTAGTCCCTGACCTTGTCCGTATATTCCCACATGCCCTGTCACAGCCCTTTGTTTGCGCGAGATCTTTGTCGCAAAACCGGTGTCCACTTTTGCGGATCACGCTCAGCAGAACGACTTGCCGCAATTGCAGCTCTTACCCGCATTGGGGTTGTCGAAGGAGAAACCGCCGCGCCCCATTTCCTCGATGAAATCGACGCTTACGCCCTCCAGCATGGGTTGGGACAAGGGGTCGATGAACACGCGAACGCCGCTCGCTTCCACGATGACGTCGTCTTCGCGGGGGGTGGGGTCGAGGCCGATCTTGTATTTGAAGCCCGCGCATCCGCCGGTCTCGATCATGATGCGGAACCCGGCGCCGTCCTTGCCGGATTTTTCGATGGCGCGCTTGACGGCGGTGACGGCGTTGTCGGTGAGGGCGATCATGGGAACCTCCGTTCGAAGCTTTTGGCTGACGGAGGTAGCTGCAAACGGCGTGCCAATTATGAAGTCACTGATATTGCGTGATAAATTATCATACTGTCGTTGTCGGAACCGCGACAACGTTCTAATTCCGACATGTAGACTCGGGTTGCCGCGCGGGGCGCGGCGGCGAGACGATGCTTCCCTCTCATCCCATGAGTTCTTCCAGCGCCGAGAAGATCAGCGCCAGATCGGTCTCGCGCGACATGCGATGTTCGCCATCCTTGACCAGCGTGAGATGCACGTCGTCATTCCCGAGCAGATCGATGAGGCCAAGACTATGCCGCCACGGCACGTCCGCATCCCGCATGCCGTGAAGAATGCGCACCGGGCAGCCCGGATCGAACCGCGTTCCGCCGAGGCTGTGCTTACGTCCCTCCTCAAGGAACGCGCGGGCGATGTGGATTGGCGGGCCATAGTCCGAGGGGCGCCAGATCACGCCATCGCGCTCAAGAGCCGCGTGGGCCTCGGGCGGCAGATTCGGCTCGATCAGCGTCCCAGTCATGTCCCAGGCGGGAGCGATGAGCACCAGCGCCCTGATCCGCTCGGCATCCGCGGGCGACCTGCGCTGGAGTTCGCGCGCCAGGAGCAGCGCCATCCATCCGCCCATGCTCGATCCGATGACGATCTGCGGTCCCGCGGTCAGGCCCGTGAAGGCGGCCGCCGTTTCCGCCAGCCAGTCGCCGATGGTGAAGTCTTCCATCCGTCCGCCGGACGCGCCGTGCCCGGAATAGTCGAAGCGCAGCAGCCCGGCGCCGCGCGCCTGCGCCCAGGGAGCCAGCACGCTGGCCTTGGTGCTGGTCATCTCGGAGTTGAAACCGCAGAGCCAGATCAGGCCCGGTTTCTCCGGGTCTGCGCCCTCGCTCAGCAGATACGCGATCTTTCGGTGAGCGCCGTCTGCGCCTGCGACATCAAGGAATTGCACGGAATCGCTCATATCTTTATGTATGCCTCTTACTCGCCGGGCAGGCGGCACTCTGCCATGCCTTCCGCGGCCGCGCCAACGTTCTGAAGCCTCTCATGCCGGAAACACCCGTCATTCTGCAAGTCATCCCCCGCCTCGATACCGGCGGTGCCGAGCGGACCGTCATCGAGGTGGCGGAGGCCGTCACGCTCGCAGGCGGCAAGGCGCTGGTGGCGGCCGAGGGCGGCAGGCTCGCGGGCGAACTGGAGGCGGCGGGCGGGGAGCTGATCCCGTTTCCCGCCGGTGCGAAAAATCCGCTGACCATCCTCGCCAATGCGCGCCGCCTCGAACGCCTGATCGCGGCGCGCGGCGTCAGCCTCGTTCACGCCCGCAGCCGGGCGCCGGCGTGGAGCGCGCTCATCGCGGCGCGGCGCGCGCGCGTGCCTTTCGTGACCACCTATCACGGCGTCTACAATCAGCGTTCGGCGATCAAGGGCTGGTACAACAGCGTGATGGCGCGCGGCGATGTGGTGATCGCAAACTCTCATTATACCGCGAAGGTCGTCACTGCGCGGCACGGGACGCCGGAGAACCGGCTCACGGTCATCCATCGCGGCGTCGATCTGGCGCGTTTCGATCCGGAGGCGGTTAGCGCTGAGCGGATTGCGGCGCTGCGCGCAGCCTGGGGCGTCGGCCCGCAGACGCGCCTCGTCGTTCAGGCGGCGCGGCTGACGCGCTGGAAAGGGCAGCACGTGATCGTGGGTGCGGCGGCGCGTCTCAAGGACGATCCCGAATTCGACGATGTGGCGTTCATCCTGGCGGGCGACGATCAGGGGCGCACCGCCTACGCTCAGGAACTGGCGGACCGGATCGGCGCCTTGGGGCTGGAGGGGCGCGTGCGCCTCACGGGCCATTGCAGCGACGTGCCTGCCGCCTTTCTGACCGCCGCCCTAGGCGTGGCGCCGTCCATCGAGCCGGAAGCTTTCGGCCGCGTTTCCGCCGAGGCGCAGGCCATGGGTTGCCCCGTCATCGTCAGCAATCTGGGCGCGCTGCCGGAAACGCTCGGCGGGAGCGCGATGGGGGTGGATCAGCCGGGCGGCTGGACCTTCCCGCCTGGCGACGAGGCCGCGCTGGCCGGGCGTATCGCCGCCGCGCTTCGCAAGCCCGCCGATTCCGCCGCCGCCATGCGAGACGCCGCGCGCGCTCATGTTGCGGCGCACTTTTCCAAGACGGCGCTGCAAAGCAGAAATTTGCTTATTTACGACCGCTTATTGGGAACGAGCCTTACCGAAGCCTTTAGAGAGATGCGTCAGGCTGTGGGTTTTATGCCATGCAATAATACAAATTCAACCCAGTCTATTTAAACACCCATGTAATTCACTTGACTCATTCGGGGGGATTATTAATTCTGACTGTGTCCGTTCGACAGCTTAGAAGCCGTAGCCGCTGGCGTGATTGCGCGGCGGTCAAGGTGTGTCATCGTTTTAACAACTCAGGAGAACAGCCATCCGCAGACCAATGAAAGCCGAGCCGGCAAAGGACGGCCCCCGGGTCAATGAGGCTATTATCGCCCGGGAAGTGCAACTGATCGACGAAAGCGGCGAGAATCTCGGCGTCGTGGCCAAGCGTGAGGCGCTGGATCGCGCCGTGGAAGCAGGGCTTGATCTTGTCGAAGTGGGGAACTCCGTTCCGCCCGTGTGCAAGATTATGGATTTCGGCAGGTATAAATATCAGGCACAGAAGAAGGCCGCCGAAGCACGCAAGAAACAAAAGACCGTCGAAGTCAAAGAGATCAAGCTTCGTCCCAATATCGACACGCATGATTTCGATGTGAAGATGCGCGCGATGAAGGGGTTCTTCGATGAAGGCGACAAGGTCAAGGTGACGCTGCGGTTTCGTGGCCGCGAGATGGCGCACCAGGACATTGGTATGCAGCTTCTCATGAAGGTGAAGCAGATATCGGAGAGCTTTGCCAAAGTCGAGTTGGAGCCGCGGCTCGAAGGCAGGCAGATGATCATGATCCTGGCGCCGCGATAGAGGCCAGACAGGCAAAAAAAGAGCGCCGAGCCAACTTCGTGGCCCGGCGCATGAGACCGTACATTTCACGCTCGTACTGGCGATGCAGTTTTCCAAAGCGAGCGCAGGATGTCTGAATAGTCTAAGACGCCCGACGCCCCAGCGCGCCGGGGGATGTCGCATTCATTCATCCACATGGATACATACCACAAAATCGTTCGTCCGTAAGCGCCAAATGCACGGGAGCCGTCATTCCGGTGCGTGATCGAGGCACTTGCGCTCGCCGCCGTTTGCCCCTAGTTTGCGTCGCTGTGAGCCGCCCGGCGAAAAGGGCATGCCGTGGCGGCTTTAAAACGCTTCACCCGAGCGAAACGAAATCAAAGCCTGGCGCGCGCCGGGCGTCTATAATTTGAAAGGAAGCAAAATGCCCAAAATGAAGACCAAGAGCGGTGCTAAAAAGCGCTTCAAGATAACCGGCACAGGCAAGATTCTCGTCGCCCAGGCCGGCAAGCGCCACGGTATGATCAAGCGGACGCCGAAGTTCATTCGCCAGGCCCGCGGGACCAAGACGCTTTGCGACGCCGATACGGGGATCGTGAAGCAGTTCCTGCCCTACGGCAAAGCCTGACCTTATCCTTCGTCCGAGCCGATCGTCATTTCCTCCAATTAAGGAGCACCGTCCATGTCGAGAGTGAAACGCGGCGTCACTGCGCACGCCCGCCATAAGAAAGTCCTTGAGCAGGCCAAAGGCTATTACGGCCGCCGCAAGAACACCATCCGCGTCGCCAAGCAGGCGGTGGAGAAGGCCAACCAGTACGCCTATCGCGACCGCAAGGTCAGAAAGCGCAATTTCCGCTCGCTCTGGATCCAGCGCATCAACGCCGCCGCGCGTGAGCTGGGCCTCACCTACGGCCGATTTATCGACGGCCTGAACAAGGCCGGCATCGAGGTGGACCGCAAGGTGCTCGCAGACCTCGCCATTCACCAGCCGGAGGCGTTCAAAGCGCTCGCCGTTAAAGCGCAGGCGGCCGTGGCCGCAGCTTGACCCGCCAACTCCTCATTCTTCAGGTGCAGGGGCTCCCCGCCGGAAGGTGAGGAGCGTCCC
>JBNKDX010000181.1:0-5308 GCA_050288485.1 Rhodomicrobiaceae bacterium
CGCGGCGACACGGGCGAGAAGCTGAGCCTCCGCCGCCTCGCCGTGCGCGGCGCGAAACTCCTGCAGGTTGTCGATCTGGACGGCGAGCACGCCGAGCGAGTCGATCCCTTCCTGCGGCAGGGTTCCAACCAGCGTCTCGATCAGCCCCCGGCCGGGCAGAAGCGTCAGCGCATCGAACGCGCAGACGCCGTGCACGGTACGTACCGATTTGATGTCCCTCGTCGCGGCGAGCAGTTCGCGCTCGCGGGCGCGGCGGCGGTCGATCTCGCCCTTCAGCTTGAGGGCGTTGCGCAGGCGCGCCAGCAGCTCGACGGAATCGAACGGCTTGCGGACATAGTCGTTGGCCCCCGCCACGAAGGCCTGCGCCAGCGCATCGACCTCGCTCTCCGAGGTGACCATCAGAATGGGAACGTACTGGTAGCGCGCGTCGGCGCGGATGCGGGCGCAGGTCTCGATACCGTCGATGCCGGGCATGACGACATCCAGAAGAATGGCGTCCGGATCGGGCACGGCAGCCGGTTTCGACAGCGGCTCGATGCCGAGCTGGGCCAGCGCCTCCGTGCCCGAGGCGGCGAAATGCACATCCGAATATCCACCCGAGGTGAGGACCTCCTGCATGAGCGCCCTGGCGATATTGGAGTCATCGACTGCGAAAATGTGAGTGTCGGTCATGAACCTGGCGTCCTTTCGGGCGTAACGCGGGCGTAGACCCGCCACCCGTTCTGGCCGTAAACGAGGCGATAGCCGGGGGCTCCGTTGTCGTAGAGATTGGGGAATGTGACGTTCAGCCGGTCCTGCCTCGCCGCATTGTCGCTGCGGCAGACGGCGACGAACGGGCTCGTGAGGCGGCGCGACTTGAGCTGAAGCTCGAAATCGGGTTCACCCGGCACGACGAGACCCTTGGCGGTACCACGGACGGCCACGAATGCGGGATGCGCATCGGTGTCAATGAGAAGCCCCTCCGCGCTTTGCAGAATCTCGCCGAGCCGCAGCGTCTCGGTTCTGGCCGCCGCCCGCGCGGCTTCCTCCTGCGCCATGCCGGGCGGGGCGGCGTAGGCCGACACCGCGACACCGCCGCCTGCAATCCCCGCCAGGAGCAGGATGCAGGTGTAGAGCTCGTACACATGGGTGCGCGGCGCCTGCATCGCACAGACGGCGGCGACCGGCAGGCAGGCCGCCAGGATGAGCAGCCTGTCGCTCTGGCCGCCGAAGGCGAGCTGCAGGAGCACCGCGCCTCCGATGATAACCGTGAGCGCGGCCCCGGCGATGACCGTCGGCGTGCGCCTGCGCGTCCAGACGAAGAAGGCGGTGAGGACCGGCGCAGCGAGGATCACGGCGAGCACGGCCCGCAGGCCCGCGGCTGCAAGGCTCCCGCCGCCCGCCGCGGCGGCGAAAGCCGGGCTTCCGGCAGTAGCGATGAACCCGAAAGGATCGGCGCCGAACAGCCAGCGGACATAGCCGAAGGCGAGGATCGAGAAGACCAGCGGGAACGACAGGACCAGGAACAGGCTTCCCGGCGCGCGCATGAGGATGGCGGGCGGCGCCGCGAGCGCCAGCGCCGGAAGGCAGGCCGCCGCCAGGATCATGCCGAAGGGATGCACGAAGGCCATGAGCAGAAGGGCGAAACCGGTGAGCATCACGTCGGGCGCCGCGCCCTTGTCCGCAAGGCCGAACAGCCCCTGGGCGAGCATCATCATGCCGAGGAGCAGAAGCATGGCGCCGGGCCCCGCAATCAGCGCATGGAACATGAGCGGGCTGGCCACCACGCACAACGCCGCCACCTGCGCCGCCCACCAGGCGAAGCGCCGGGAGCGCATGCTGCGGAACAGCGCCGTCGCGAATACCGAGGCGACGAATGCGGCGGCCAGCGCGGCCGGAAATACGCCCGGGACCGCGAGATAGGCGAACGGCACCGAAAGCAGTAGCGGCAGCGGCGGATAGGCCGTCACAATGCCCGCCAGCGTACCGCGGCGCTCGGCGATCATGACCGCCTGACCCGACAGATCGAGCACGTTGCCGGCCAGAAGATTGAGGCTCTGCGCAACCGCGATCGCGGCCAGCGCAAGGGCGAAATAGCCGCTCCAGACGGCCAGGAGGTACAAGGCGCGCGTCATCTGGAGGCCTCCGCCGCAGCTTTGGCCTTCTCAAGTTCGATGGCGGCGAATTTGGAGATGCCGTGCTGCGTTTTTTCCCAATAGAAGGGTTTTGAAATGAGCTGCCCGAGGCCCTTGTAGGCGGCGATCGAGGTCAGCACCCAGTAGCCGAACACTGTCAGCCCGTAAGGCGCGAGGTCGAGCCAGCCGCGCCGGAACGGGGCGATCATCGCGAGGTAGATGAACAGGGCGTTGCCCGCGAGCAGGTTGAACAGCGCCAGATACAGGAGGATTGGCGGAAAGAGGATGTCCCAGCCGGTGACGTCGAAGACCAGCCAGCCAAAGAAGATCGTCCAGAATACCGGGTTGAGCAGCGCCGCCAGAATGGTGCCGCCTATGAAGAACACGAATCCGACCACGCCGAGCGCGCCGGTCATGCGCACGAAGTCCAATGGCTTGCGGGTGTGGACAAGAAAAGTCTGCATATAGCCCTTGAGCCATCGCGACCGCTGCCTGATCCAGTTGCCCACCGCGCAGTTCGCCTCCTCGTAGGTGGTGGAGTCGATGACCGCCACGCGGTAGCCCTTCTGCGTCAGACGGATGCCGAGATCGGCGTCCTCGGTGACGTTGAACGGGTCCCAGGCGTGCAACTCGCGCAGCACGTCGATCTTGAAATGGTTCGAGGTGCCGCCGAGCGGGATCGGCACGCCGAGCTGTTCGAGGCCGGGCAGCATCAGGTCGAACCACAGCGTATAGTCGAGCGTGAACATGCGCGTCAGCCAGTTCTCGCGCGCGTTATAGTAGTTGAGCTGGCATTGCACGCAGGCGGTGTTCGGGCTGGAGCGGCGGAAGGCGGCGACGACCCTGCGGAGTTGATCCGGCTCCGGCTTGTCCTCGGCGTCGAAAATGACGAGAAGCTCGCCGCGCGCGAATTGCAGGGCGTAGTTGCAGGCCTTGGGCTTGGTCTGCGGCTGGGACGCGGGCACGCGGATGATTTCGAATATGCCCTCCAGGCCGAGCGATTTCGCCGCCTCGATGGTCTCGGTGTCGTTCTCCTCCAGCACGATCTTGATGTCGAGCTTGCCGAGCGGATAGTCGAGATTGCGGAGCGCGTTCGCCAGGATCGGCAGTGATTCCGGCTCGCGGAACATCGGCACGAGGATCGTATAGAAGGGCAGTTCTTCCTCCCGCAGAAGCCGCGCCTCGATGGCGTGCGCGAGGCCGAAGCGTTTCTGCCAGTATCCCCCCGTCCACACCAGCCAGCCCTTGAAGAGGAAATTGCCGAGATAGAACAGCGTCATCATGACGTTGACGCCGATGAGCGTGGCGATAGGGGCATAGGCGACGCCAGCCGCAAACGCGCTCAGGAGGACGTAGGCGCCAACGATCTGGCCTGGCATGATCACATGCTGCGCGGACATCTCTGGGTCGGTCTCGGCGAGATCGTACACCGCGCGATGCGACTGCCGCTCGCGGAACACATGCTGCAGCGTCCAGAGGATGTCGAATTTCGACGTCACGGCCAGATCGACGTTCTTGCCCCATCGCTCGCGGGCGAAAGCAACCGTCGCGGGACCGGGATCGGCGGTCACTATCTGGATGCGCCCTTTCGCCAGCCGCCACGGCATGAGCAGGCGCTGCGCGTACATGTCCGCGTCGAGCGGGTCGAGCAAGCGCGCGTCGGGCGGATCGGCCGTCAGATCGGCGAAGGCGATGCCGAAGTTCAGCGCCAGCGTGCGGTAGTATTGCCAGGGCGCGATCCAACGCTGAGACAGGAGCACCTCGCCAAGCCGCACGTTCCACTGTTCCGCCTTCTCCGCGGCTTCGTCGAGCTGCGTAAGCGTGAGCAGACGGCGCTCAACCAGAAGATCGCCGATCGCCTGATCGCTCACGCTCAACGCCATGGCGTCATCCCTTTCTCTTGCGGCGGTAGATGGCCGACAGGACGCTGACGAACAGGATGGTCAGCGCAAGCCAGAATGCGGCGACGATCCACGGCCGGTATTCCATGGCAAGATCGGCCCAGCTCCGGACGTCGTGATAGGCGATGGATACGACGCGATCGCGTCCGGCGGCGAAGGCGAGGGTTATCCCCTCCTGCTCGATGACGGCGACATTGCCGCGGTCGAGCCGCACCGGCGTCAGCCCGGCCACGGGCGCGGCGTCGGCGGGGCGCAGCCACAGGCCGACCGTGGAGGCGGTGCGAACGATCTGCGCGACCGCGGGAGCGCTCGTGTCGCTCATCTCGACCAGCTCCTTGCCGTCTTCGCTGTCGATGCTCAGGCGCCCCTGGTCGAAGCGCAGCGGCGGCTTGGCGCCGGGCGGCTGTTTCCGCAGAACGGCGATGAAGGGCGTCTCGGGCGGCTTGTCGGGAACGCCGAACCGGACCGTCACCGGAGCCATTTCCGGGAGCAGATCGACGGCGGCCGCCGCCAGCAGGTTCAGAGCCTGAAGCGCCTCCGCGGTTTTCTGGGGCAGATAAACTTCGGCGCCTTCCGCAAAGACTGACCCGAGCGCGTAGAAATCGTCGGGCGGGCCGCTGACCGGCGCCAGCAGGAGCGCGCTCGACGGCAGCAACTGCACGGGGTAGCCCTGTGGCGGGTTCATGCAGTTGCCCGTGTGCGGCTGGCGCTGCACGCGGACGCTCAGGATGTTGTCGCGCCCGATGAGGCCTTCCGGCACGGACGCCGTCAGCATGGCGGGCACGGCGCCGGGCGAAACGCGGCTACCGATGAGCCTGCCGTTGAGGAACATGGAAATGGTGGCGTTCGCCATGTTGGCCGCAACGCCGATCGCCAGATCGGCCTGGACGGCGGTGACGCGACGCCCCGGCGGCAGGCGCTCGGCGGAGAACGTCACGTCGAAGCGCGTCTGATCCACGAGGTCGGCGCTCTGCAGGCTCGCGCCGAGGTCCTGCAGGGTGATGCTCGCGCGCGGACCGTTCTCCCGTTCCAGTTCCGAAACGCTGAGCGTCCTTCCATCCGCCAGCACTTTCCAGCGGGTCCCGAGCAGCGCGATGGCCGGGCCGGGGTTCTTCCCGGTAATCAGAAGGGCGGGGCCAGCCGGGGTCGAGGCGACCGCAATGCCGTCGATGGCGGCGCCATCGGCGAGATTCTCGACGAAATCCTGGGGCTGTCCGACAAGGACCGTGCCGCGCGCCCAGGTCTTGCCGTCGCCTTCTTTCAACGCCGCAGGAGGCTCGACCGCAACCACGG
>JBNKDX010000182.1:0-5266 GCA_050288485.1 Rhodomicrobiaceae bacterium
CATCCCGCCGTCTTCGCGCTCGCAGACCAGCCAGACCTGACTGGCGCAGCCCTGCACCTTATATTCCGCCGAATGCTCAGCTTCCGTCAGAGGCTCCAGTTCGGCACCCAGTTCGATGACATAGCGGTAGCGGTCCTCCCAGTCGTCGAGGAAGCAGAAGTTTTCGAGGATGGCGGCGAGCGGCGTCATGGCTTTCTATGTAATTCACGCTGGGCCTGTTGGCCAGGGGCAGGCGCGGCGCCCGGTGCGGCATAGGCGAGCAGCTTGTAGGCGAGCTTCGCCGCCGTGAATTCGCAGTGGTGAAGGCCGGGAATGGGCGCCAGTTCGACGATATCCCCGCCAACGATGGTCCCGGCTTCCGCCGCCGCGCGCATGATCTCGCAGGCCTCGTCGAAAAACAGGCCGCCCGGGACGGGCGTGCCGGTCGCGGGCATCAGGCTGGCGTCGAAGGCGTCCACATCGAAGGTGATGTAGATGGGGCGGCCTCTCAGCGGCGCGACGAT
The DNA here is from genome assembly GCA_050288485.1 of Rhodomicrobiaceae bacterium. GTDB lineage: Bacteria > Pseudomonadota > Alphaproteobacteria > Rhizobiales > Rhodomicrobiaceae > JARRLC01. Next base: position 504 of record JBNKDX010000182.1, read on the forward strand.
GTCCTCCACGCGCCAGCGCCGCCGGTCCTTCGCCCAGTGGATGGCGACGCGCTCCGGGTTGGCTTCGATGAACGGGACCTCCGAGGCGTCCGTGGCGCGGATGCCGACCGCGACCAGCGACACCCCCGGATTGTCGAGCACCCGGCGCATGGCGGCGGCGTGGGAGTAATGTTCGCCGAGATAGCCGTCGCGCAGGTCGCTGTGGGCGTCGAATTGCAGCACCACGAGACCGGGGAAGTGGCGCGCGAAGGGGCGGATGGCTCCCGCCGTCAGCGAGTGCTCGCCGCCGAGCGTCAGCGGAAACCTGCCCGCGGCGAGGACGGCCTCCACAAGTTGCTCAAGCTGGCCCAGCGCGTCTTCGACGCCGGGGGCGATGTCCGGCGCTTCCAGCGTGGCGATGCCGAACTGGCGGTACGGTTCGCACCACAGCTCCTCATCAAAGAATTCGAGCTGCGGCGAGGCGGCGATGATCGCTTCCGGCCCTGCAGCTGTGCCCGCGCCGTAAGAGACGCTCGCCTCCAGCCCGAAGGGGATGATCACCGCCCGGGCTGCGTCGGGATCGCCTGCTTCCTCCGCCGTCAGGCCGAGAAAACCGTCTTCCGGCCTGCGATAGCGGAGTTCGGTCATGATGCCCGCAATAGCTTATGAGCGCCCCGAAGCGTCCCCCGGAGCGCTGTCAAGTTGACGATCCTATAGATTGGCTGCGGCGCGTTCGGCGTCCGCCACGTACATGCTGAGCATCGGTTCGTCGGTGACGATCGCCTGATCGTAATTGCCGAAACCGTTGAAGCGGCCTGCCATAACACGGCCGTAGGCGCCGATGTTGCCGATTTCCAGGTAGTCGCCCTCTCCGGTGTCCTCGGGCAGATGGAACGGCCCCGGCATGTAGTCGATGCTGTCGCAGGTCGGGCCGTAGAGCGCAAACGGCGTCAGCTCCGGCCTGTTGTCTTCGGCGCCGAGCTTACGCGCGGGGTAAACGAACTTCAGATGCGCGGCGTCGAACAGGGCGCCGAACGCGCCGTCGTTGATGTAGAGCGTCTCGCCCTTCCGCGCTTCGACACGAACGACGATCGACTCCGACTCCGCGACCAGCGCCCGGCCCGGCTCGGCCCAGAGTTCGCAGCGCTCGCCGACCGTGAGGTGTTCGAAGGCGTCCCCGATCTCGTCCATGTAGCTGCCCAGCATGGGCGGCTCAAGCCCGGGATACACCGACGGAAAACCGCCGCCGACGTCGATCACATCGGCAAACACGCCCGCGCTGACGATGTGGTGCGAAACCGTGCGCAGCGCGTGGCCGTAGGCCGCCGGAGACATGGCCTGCGAACCGACATGGAAGGTCAGGCCGAGCCGCTCGGAGCGCTGGCGGGCTTTGCGTAAAAGCTCGGGCGCCTCCCGCCAGGAAATGCCGAATTTGTCTTCCAACGGAACTTCGCTGTAGGTGCTATTGCAGGCCATACGGACCATGAGCGTAAGATCCGCCGCGTCGCCGGTCTCGGCGAGGATCTTCTCCAGCTCCGCCTCGCAGTCGAGGGCGAAGGTGCGGATGCCATAGTCGAAATACGCTTTCCGGATCAGTTCTCGCGACTTGACCGGATGCATGACGTGCATCTGCACGCCGGAGAGCGCGCCGATCTGCTCGATCTCGGGGATCGAGGCGACATCGAAATCACGCAAGCCCGCGTTGAAAAGCGCAGCTACGATCCGCGGCGAATTGTTCGCCTTCACCGCGAATAATGTCCTGCCAGGGAAATTTTGAAGAAACCAGCGCGCGGCCCTGTCCGCCGCGTGTGGCCGAAGGGTTAATACCGGGCGCTCCGGAGAATGCAGACGCACGATGTCTGCCGCGCAGCGGTATATGTCCATCCCATAGGTCCCCCTACATAGCTGTTGACCCTATGCTGAACGTGCGAGAACGCCGCCGCAGCGAGGAAGGCGCTTAAGTCCATCCGGGGGGAATGTAAAGCATTTTTTTGCCGCGAAATATGCGGCGGCAAGCCCCCTGGCTGTGTGCGCAGTCCGAGCGCTGGATATTGGGTAGCCACCGCCCCTGTCAAGACCGATATACGTCCTGTTGTAATAAGTACTTACTCAGGTGTTTACGCCAGAACCGGCCGCACACGCATGCCGTCTGCTGAACCTGTCTCCGGCGAGCCGTGCGACGATGCGGCCGTTCGCACCTGCGGCCTGTTTCAACGGAGGCCGCCCCTTCCTAGCCGCCGACGTATTTCCTGAGTTTCGCCACCATCTGTTCGGGAGTGACGCCGTACACGAAATGGGTGACGTATTCGCCGGCCGGACTCATCAGATAGATGAAGGTGGAATGCGAGATCAGGTACTCGTTTCCGGGGCTGGGGGTGGACGAAGGTTCCTTGGCGAAATAGACGCGGTAGGCCTTGGCGGCGGCCTTGATTTCCTCTTCCGTGCCCGTAAGGCCCACGACGCGCGGCGAGAAATTCTTCACGTACTCCGCCACCTTGGCGACCGTGTCCCTCTGCGGATCGACCGTGACGAACGCCGGCACGATTGCGTCGGCCGCGGGGCCAAGTTCCTCCATGGCGTTAGTGATCGTCTGAAGCTCGCCTGGACAGATATCGGGGCAGTAGGTATAGCCGAACATGATCAGCAGGTACTTGCCCCGGAAATCCTCGTCGGTGACGCGCTTGCCTTCGTGGTTCGTCAGACTGAACGGGCCGCCGACGAGAACCTTGCCGGAGCCCGCCCTCTGACCGTTGTTCCCAAACAGCGCCAGGGCGGCAAGTCCGCCGAAGGCGAATGCGACGATGATTATGAAAAACAGGCGTGAGTTCATACCGGCTACCATCACTTGCGTCCCGGACGGAATTTGGCTTTCGGACCTGGGCGCTGCTATAATTCCGCCATCGATGTGGCGGCGTCGTCCGGGACCACTCCTACCGCCGTTTTCCAAGCAAAGTCAAAGCACGGAATTGTTTCGCTGGCGGTCAGCACTTTGGAAGAGCAGCGCATTCGCATGAACGAATATTTATTGTTTCGCAATTGTGGCATTTGCACGTAACATGATCACACCGCGGTCCGCGTCGAACGTATCTGCATACAGCTCGTTGTCCAGGGCTGCGGCGTCCAAGCTCGTGTCGAGTTCTAATGGCTCCTGAACGTACCGATTTCGGCGACAGCCGGCTGAGACTGCAAACGATCGTTCGCCTGAGGTGGGTCGCGGTCGTCGCCCAGACGATAACCGTACTGGCCGTCGCGTTCGGGCTCGGTTTTCCCGTCCCTCTCACCGCGTGCCTGGCCGTCGTCGGCCTGTCCGCCGCCCTGAACATCTTTCTGCACATCGCTTTCCCGCGCAATCTGCGGCTCCACTCCAGCCGCGCCATGCTGATGCTGGGATACGATCTGTTGCAACTCTCGGCTCTTCTTTTCCTTACCGGAGGCCTGCAGAATCCGTTCTCCCTCCTGATGGTCGTGCCGGTCGCCGTCTCGGCATCGACGCAGAAGCTGGGCAAGACCAGCATTCTCGGCGGTCTGGCCGTGCTTTGCGCGACGTTGATGACCCGCTTCTACTGGCCGCTGCCATGGGCGCCGGGCGAGCTTCAGCCCCAGCTTCCGCCTCTTTACATTTACGGCGCATGGATGGCGCTCGTGTCGTGCATCCTGTTCATGGCGATCTACGCGTGGCGGACGGCCCAGGAAACGCGCCAGATGTCCGACGCCCTTGCGGCGACGGAGATGCTCCTGGCGCGCGAACAGCGCCTTTCGGCCCTCAACGGCCTGGCGGCCGCGGCGGCCCATGAACTCGGCACGCCGCTGGGAACCATCGCGCTCGTGGCGAAGGAACTGGAACGCGAGATCCCCGACGACAGCGGATTTCGCGACGATATCCTGCTCCTGCGCAGCCAGGCCATGCGCTGCCGCGATATTCTGAGCAGACTGACGCAGAACTCCGGCCAGCCGGACGCGGTCTATTCGCAGATGACGCTGGGACACCTCATCGAGGAAGTGATCGAGCCGTACCGCCTTTTCGGCATAGAGATCGCCGTGACGCTCCGCCCGGCGGCCGTGAATGGCCATGCCCAGCCCGAGCCCGTGCTGCCGCGCAATGCAGGCGTGATCTATGCGCTTACAAACCTGGTTGACAATGCCGTAGACTATGCTTCGTCAATGGTGGACATTACTGCGGATTGGAATGGGGAGGAGATCCGGCTGACCATCGCCGACGACGGGCCAGGGTTCGCGCCGAATGTCATCGGGCGGCTGGGCGAGCCTTACGTGACGACGCGGGCGCGGGTGCAGACCAGCGAGGCCGATGAAACCTCCGGGATGGGGCTGGGCGTCTTCATCGCGAAGACGCTTCTGGAACGCTACGGCGCGTCCCTCAGACTTGACAACCGCAAGGCTCCGGACTCCGGCGCCAAGGTCGAGGTTGTCTGGAGCCGTGGCGCCAAGATCGAAACCGAGGTAAATTAGGGCTGTTCGCCACAAGACACTTTGCGCACTAGACAGAGCCGACTATAATTGCCGGTGTTTTTGGGAGAAAAACACGTGCCGACCCAAGGAAGCGTCATGGTACTTCAGGAGGAGAAGACTCTCCTGATCGTTGACGACGACAAATCTTTCGCAACACGTCTCTGCCGGGCCATGGAAGGCCGCGGCTTCAATGTCCAGGTCGCCGAGACGGTTCAGGACGGCCTGACGGCTATCCGCAGCGCGCCGCCCGCCTTTGCCGTGGTCGATATGCGCCTTGAGGATGGCAACGGCCTCGACGTCATCGCGCAGCTCAAGAT
>JBNKDX010000183.1:0-5252 GCA_050288485.1 Rhodomicrobiaceae bacterium
GCCGTCTTCACCGCCATCCGGCGCGTCCCTCCGCACACGCGCCGTGCGCCGCTGCGCCTTGCGCCACTGGGTTATCTTCGCACATGACGACGCTCCCTGTCTGTCCGGCCGTTTCGTGAAAAAGGCAACCTGCGCGGCTGCGCTTCCGGTTGTTCGGCGATGACAGATCACATCCATAACGCGAGCGCCTTGCCGGCCGGTTTACGTCTTTCACGGATTCGCCGCGATGTTGGCCACAATAGCGACATCATCGCTTCGGCACATATGCCGAGGGGACGTATCGCATCCCCCGCGCCGGGCGGCCGAGGTTCTTGCCTGCGCGCGGAAGTGCTATTGTCCCGGCGCCGGCATCCACCAGCGGATGGGGGAGGCTATACCGGGAGGTGAAGCGCCATCTGAGGAATGCGCACGTCATTCCGTCTAAGGTGCGATGTTGAGCGCGGAATTGACTGTGGGGCGCAGGCGAAATGGGGGAAATCGAACATGCAGTTTCTCAACCAGTTGTTGCAATTCGTGCAACAGGGTGTCTTGGCCGCGGCCAAATTCATCAATATGGCCTGGGAATGGTCATTCCAGCAGATTGCGGCGGTGCCGTGGAACAATGTCGGAGAGCTTCCGCTGTGGAAGATCCTTCTTCTGGTCGCGGTCGCGGGCGGCATCGTCTATCTGCTGTACAAGTCGCTCCGGGAACTGCTTGAGGCCGGGCAGAAGGCGCTCAGCGCCGTTGCGACGCTTCTCAGCGTGCTCATCCAGACGATTCTGCCGCTGGTTCTCGCGGGCGCCGTGGCGGCTGCCGGAGCCTATGTCGTGAACAACATTAATTTCTGAGACACGCTCCGCTTCGCAGCCGGGCAAAGACGGCCTGCCGGAAGGCATGGGACGGACGGTTGCTGCTGTCCCCGTTCGGGATTGATGCAATAGCTGCAGCCGATTGACAGCTCATCCGGCGATCTCTCATCCCTTGCCGGAACGCCTCGCCGGATTGGTCTGTCAAAATCGTTCTGCTGGGCCAGCAGGCTGTCCCCGCACATCAGCGGTGAAGGGCCTCTGGCCGTCCGGGCCGGGCCTGAGTCGCCGCCGGGAAGATCGCCAGGATTGGCGGCGGGCGAGGTAAGGAACATTCCCGCCAGGGTCAGCCTCTGCGAAGCAAAGGTGACCTCGTGTTCACCGCTTAGCGATATAAATGTCACTGACGTTTTCTGCTGACGTGCTCAACCAGCGTGGGAGCTGCGCTTCGCCCTTGGGGCGCTCCCATACGAGAGCCACCCTCGCTCAACCAGAACTGGCGCGCGACATGGGACGCCGAACGAAGATGGACGCCACCCAAGCTTCTGACATTTTCTCCCTTTCCGCCGCTTTTCGCCGTGTTTCTCGCCATGCCGGACTGGAGGCAAGGCCATGATGCGACGCTTAGCCGCCGCAGCGCTGACCGGCTTGGCGCTGGCGGCGATCCTGCTCATCGACTGGCCCCCCGCTGGCGCCGGACTGTCCGCTTCGGCCGCGACAGAGTACACCGTTGGACCGGTCCCTCAGTTCGAACAGCGGAAACTGCACGCCATATGGAAGCCCATCGTGGACGAGGTGGAGCGGCGCACCGGTCTTCATCTCAAGCTGGTCACGACGCTCACCATTCGGGATTTTCATCAGGCCTATGCTGAAGGGAAGCTCGATTTCGTCTATGTAAATCCCTATAACATCGCGCGTTTCCACGACATGCAGGCCTATATTCCACTCGTGGCGGACAAAGTCCCCCTGCGCGGCATCGTCGTGGTCCGCAAGGATGGGCCGATCAAGACGGTCGCGGAGCTGGACGGTCAGACCGTCGCATTTCCCTCCCCGAATGCTCTCGGCGCATCGCTTCTGGTCCGGGCGGAACTCGATCAACTCCACCATGTCCGGGTTAAGCCGCTTTTTGTCAAAACGCACAGCTCGGTGTTCCTCCATGTCGCGAAAGGTCTGGCTGCGGGTGGTGGGGGCGTCGAGAAAACGTTGCAGGAGCAGGACGAAGCCATCCGGGCGCAGCTCCGGGTGATCTTCACCACGCGCGCCTGCCCCTCGCATCCCATTGCCGCGCATCCCCGCGTGCCGCAGGAGGTGCGGCAAAAAGTCCGTGCGGCGCTGCTTGACATGGGAAAAACGCCGGAGGGGAAGGAGATGCTGGCGAAGGTTCCAATATCGCACATCATCCCCGTCACATATGCGGATTACGCGATCATGGGCGCCTGGGGCCTGGAAAAATACTGGCTGACCGTTCCGGAGCGGCAAAAGAACGGATCCCCATGACCCTGCGCAAGAAAGTCCTGCTGCCGCTTGCGTTTTTCAGCGCCCTGCTTGTGGGATACCTCTACGGGTACTGGATGCCGCGGTCGCTGGACACCATCAGGGACAACTATCAAAGCGTGACCGGGCGCCATCTCGACAGTGTGGTCGAAGGCTTGGTGCCGCTGCTGCTTGCCCGCCAGCTCGACACGGTCTACGGAAATCTCGATGCGTTGCGCGCCAAGAACCGCGACTGGGTGAACATCGAACTCCGTGACGCCAAGGGCAGACTGCTCTACCCGCTGAGCGAAGCATCGGGGTCGAAAACCACCCGGTCCAACGGGGAAGTGCATGTCCTGAAAAGGCCGATCGACTATCTCGGCGAGAGCCTGGGCGTCCTCACCGTCACCATCGATTTTCGTCCCTGGCTCAACAAGGCGGAGGCGAGGCAGCAAGAGCTGATGGTGGTGCTGCTGGCCGGGATCGGGGCTTTCTTCTTGATGGCGGGTTTCTTGCTGGAGCGTCTCGTTCTGCAGCCGGTCAATGCTCTCAGCAACGCCGCAACGGCGCTGGCCCAGAACCGGTTCGAAGGCCCCCTCGACAAGAGCGGCGATGACGAGGTGGGGAACCTCGTGGACCGCTTCGCCGAAATGCGCGAGGCGATACGCGGCTACCAGGCGGCGTTGCGCGCCAGTGAGCATGAATTCCGGACCTTGGCCGAGAATGCGCCGGATGTCATCGCGCGTTACGACACAGCTGGCGCCTGTCTTTATGTCAATCCGAAGTTCGAGCGCGTCCACGGCCTGTCCGCACGGGATGTGATCGGTAAGACTCCAGCCGGGCTTCCCGGGGAATGGGGACCGGCTGCGGCGGCATTCACGGAGAAGCTCACCGCGGCGACGGCGTCCGGCGAGGGGGCGAGCCTCGATCTTTCGTGGATGAAGGACGGCAAGCGGGTTTACTGGTTCGTGCGGATCGTCCCGGAATTCAGCGAGGATGGCCGCGTGTCGAGCGCGCTCACGATCTGGACCGACATTACGAAGCGCAGGCAGGCGGAAGAGGCCTTGCGTTGTTACAGGGATCAACTTGAGGAAACGGTTCAGCGGCGCACTGCGGAACTGCTGCTGGCGCGCGACGCAGCGGAGGCCGCCAACAAAGCGAAGAGCGTGTTTCTCGCCAATATGAGCCACGAGCTGCGCACGCCGCTCAACGCCATTCTCGGCTTTTCGGCGATGCTGCGCGCCGAACCCGTTCTCGCCAGAGGACAACGGGAGAAGCTCGACATCATCTACCGCAGCGGCGAACATCTCTTGACCCTCATAGACCAGGTGCTGGAAGTCGCCAAGATAGAGGCCGGGCGTCTGCAGCTTGAGAATGCGCCCTTCGATCTTGAAGCCATGGTCCGGGACGTGACGGCGATGATGCGGCTGCGTGCAGGCGAAAAGGGCCTGCAATTGCGGGTGGATCAATCTTCCGCCTTTCCCCGCTACATCAAGGGAGACGAAGCGCGCCTGAGGCAGGTGATGCTCAACCTCGTCGGCAATGCGGTGAAGTTCACGCATCGAGGCGCCGTGACGATCCGCCTGGGCGCCAGGAAGAATGGCGGGCAGCATCTGGTGATTGAGGTGGAGGATACCGGTCCCGGCATCGCTCCGGAGGACCAGAAGCGCCTGTTCAAGCCTTTCGTGCAACTGGGAGAAACGGGCGCGCAGAAGGGGACCGGCCTGGGCCTGGCCATCTCGCGGCAGTTCATCGAGGCGATGGGGGGCGCCATCGGGGTGACGAGTACGGTGGGCAAGGGGTCCGTCTTTCGCGTCGAAGTGCCCGTCGAAATGGCCGCCGCGGCGGTAATCGCTGATTTGCAGCGGCGGGCGGAAAACACGAGCGTTACCGGACTTGCGCCCGGACAGCCAGCCTACCGTATCCTGATCGCCGAAGATCAGCGTGAAAACCAGCTATTGCTGGCTGGGTTGATGGCGGCCATCGGCCTGGAGGCGAAGGTAGCCAACAACGGCCAGGAATGCGTCAAACTGTTCCAGGAGTGGGAGCCGCACCTTATCTGGATGGACCGGCGCATGCCGGTCATGGACGGGATGGAGGCGACACGGACCATCCGCGCGCTGCCCGGCGGCCGCGATGTGAAGATCGTCGCCGTGACGGCTTCGGTGTTCAAGGAACAGCAGCAGGAAATGCTTGACGCCGGGATGGACGAGTTCGTGAGCAAGCCTTACCGCGCCCACGAGATTTACGGCTGTCTGGCGAGACATCTGGGCCTGAAATACGTCTGTCGGGCTGCCGAAGAGGAAACGGTGCCCATGCGGCTGACGCCGGCGGCGATGGCTGTCCTGCCGGACGCGATGCGCAAAGCCCTCCGTGACGCCCTGGAAAGCCTGGACGCCGAGAGAATAGCTGCGGTTGTCCGGGAGGCGCAGGAGGTCGATGCCCGGCTGGGACGGAGGCTGGAGCGTCTGACCGATAATTTCGAGTATCCGGCGATACTTGAAGCGCTGGCTCAGCAGAAGGGGACATGAGCGGCAGCCTGGCGAGGCGGGTGAGGCGGTTCCGCTTGGTCATTCTCCCTTCACACCCACCGGAAGACCACGGCGGCCCACACCAGCGACAGCCCGACCGCCCCCCACAACGGCGGGCCGGAAAAGCCGAGCCAGCCGAGATGGATGAACGCCGCCCCGAGGAGCGAGATGAACAGCCGGTCCCCGCGCGTGGTGTTGATGGCGAGGATGCCCCGCCGCGGCGCACCGCCGGGCGAACGCCATTCCCAGACCGTCATGGCCAGAAGCAGGCACGAGATGCCGATGAAGAACGTGGCCGTCTGCCAGGTCCATGCCATCCATGTCAGGTCCACGGGTTCCTCCTTCACACGCGGCCGAGCGCAAAGCCCTTGGCGATATAGTTGCGCACGAAATAGATGACGATGGCGCCGGGGATCAGCGTCAGCGACCCCGCCGCCGCCAGGAGGCCCAGCTCATAGCCCG
>JBNKDX010000184.1:0-5231 GCA_050288485.1 Rhodomicrobiaceae bacterium
AACGTCCGCTCCCGCGAGGGGGCGATAGGGGCTGTTGTGCTGTGCAGCATTTATATTGCGATGCAATATAAGATTGTATATATTCGTAAGACGTAGCGAGACGACACGATATCAACAGCCTCCGCACCCCTGACCGGCGTTGCGGAAGCAACGGTGCGGTGCGCGACGATGTGGATGAATTTTCTCAACGGTTTCGGGGCGATTGAGGAGCCGTATCAGCTTCTGGCGCCACTGAATGTAAAGACGAAGGCTGCTTCTGGCCGGGCGTTGCCGCGGGATGATCGGGACTTCCCCGCCTATTTCGTCGATATTACGCGCAATGCGCTTCTGTCGTTCACCACATCGCTGACAAAGGCCTCATCACAGGCGCATGATTTCTTTTCGAAGCTCGGCCAATACTTCGCCTTCGAGCGGCTGATGAGAGACTGTTTCGGCTGGATGGCGCCGCGCGCGCCTGCGTCCATCGGCCTGGGCGTACCACAATGGCCGGCGCCGCAATGGCTCACACCGGTTCCGCAGCCCGCGCGGCCTCAGCCCAGGGCGGTATCGTGGTGGGGCATGGGAATGCTGGCGCCGCCGAAACCTGAACCGGCGCCGCACCTCGCCGAAGCGGCGATGACGGCGGCCGGACTGCCGATACTGGGCGCGATGCTGGCGATGCCCGCGACGTTCCTCACCCTGGCGCCCGCGATGATGAAGGTCTGGGGCATCCCGGGCTGAACTGACAGCTCCGCTGGAGAGACAGCTTCCTTCTCAATCCCCGCTAACCGAAAGCAAACGCCTGCGGCCATCGAGGGTGGCGACCGCCGCGCTCAAGCGTTGGCCGAGAAATAGGTCGCGAGGCGCGTGCGGATGGTCTCGGCGGTCGTGTTGGCGGCGCGGTCCTCGGCATCGCGGCGCGCGCGCAGATTGGCAAACACCGACTGCAGCTTGTCGTAGGCGGCGCGTGCGTTGCTGTGCCCCTTCATCACCACTACGCCGTCCGCAAGGCGAACCAGCTTGAACTCGCTGTAAAGCTGATAGATCTGGCCTTCGGTGGCGCCGGTGTTGGTCGCGAAGGTGTTCACCACCGACTCGCGGATGGCGATATCAAGCCGGTATTTGCTTTCACCGGCATGGCCGCCGCTGGTCGTCTTGAAGATCAGTTCGTTGCGGACCCGCTGCCCGACGCGGCCGGGTATGGTGGTGATGTTCACCGTCCGCATGACGTCGCCCAGTTCGGCGCCGCTCGCCGTCGGGCCGTACAGGGGTTGCCAGCCGCAGCCTGCGCTCAGCACTGCGGACGCTGCAAGAAGCCCGCCGGCGACGGCGAACTTCAACGATTTTGCGATTGCCCCCACTTCAAATCCCCTTAGGCAACGACATTGACGATCCTCTGCGGCACCACGATAATCTTCTTGATCGCACGACCTTCAATGGCGCGTTTCACGCCGTCGAGCTTGAGCACCGCAGCCTCCACTTCGGACTGCGCCGCGTCGCGCGGAACGGTCAGCTCGTCTCGCTTCTTACCATTTACCTGTACGGCAATGGTCACCGTATCGTCAACGAGGAGTGTCTTTTCGGCCTCCGGCCACGGCTGTTTTGCCAGGAGACTGTTGTAGCCGAGACGCGCCCAGCACTCTTCGCCGAGATGCGGCATCATTGGCGCAAAGCACTGCACCAGCAGTTCCGCAGCTTCCTGCACCGCCCAATCAAGGCTGGCGTCTTTGGCGGATTTTTGGCCTTGCAGCGCGGATTCGAATTTATTCGCAAAACCGTAAATGGCGGCGATCGCCGTGTTGAAGCGCAGCGTTTCCAGATTATGGGTAACGCCGTTCACCAGGCGATGCGCGGCGCGGCGCAGGTCCATGGCGGCTTCGCTGAACTGCGCCGGGCGTTTGGCGCTCTTCTTGGCGCTGCGGCTGGCGGCCTCGTCGAGTGCACGCCACAGCCTCTGCGAGAAACGCCACGCCCCCTGCAACCCGTCATCGGTCCAGGCGACGTCGCGCTCGGGCGGCGAGTCGGACAAAACGAACCAGCGCGTCGTGTCGGCGCCGTAATGCGCAATGATGGTGTCGGGATCGACGGTGTTCTTCTTCGACTTCGACATCTTCTCGGTCGCGCCGATTTCCAGCTCCGCACCGGTTTCAACGTGGAAAGCGCAGCGCTTGCCGCCGCGATCCTCGATCCGCACCATGTCGGGGCTGACCCAGTGGCCATCGGCGTCTTTATACGTCTCGTGTGTGACCATGCCCTGCGTGAACAGGCCGGCGAAGGGCTCGGCAAGGCCGGCGTAGCCGGTTGTGGTCAGCGCGCGCATGAAGAAGCGGGAATAGAGCAGGTGCAAAATGGCGTGCTCGACGCCGCCGATATACTGATCGACCGGCAGCCAGTAGTCGATGGCCTCGCGAACCACCGGCGCCTTGGCGTGCGGCGCGCAGAACCGTGCGAAATACCACGAGGAGTCAACGAACGTGTCCATCGTGTCCGTCTCGCGGGTGGCCGCGCCGCCGCATTTCGGGCACTTCACGTGTTTCCATTTCGGGTGGCGGTCGAGCGGATTGCCGGGCACATCGAACGCCACGTTCTCCGGCAGCTTCACCGGCAGGCTCTTCTTCGGCACCGGCGCCGCGCCGCATGTCTCGCAATGGATGATTGGGATCGGGCAGCCCCAATAGCGTTGCCGCGAGATGCCCCAGTCGCGCAGACGATAGTTGATCTTGCGCTCGCCCTCAGCTCGCGCCTCCAGCCGCTCGGCGATCTCGTTCTTGGCGTCGTCCACCGTCCTGCCGTCAAGGAAGGAGGAATTGGCGATGCGGCCCGGCCCGGTGTACGCCTCGGCGCCCACCTCGAAGGTTTTCGGGTCCTCGCCCTCGGGGATGACGACCGGCTTCACCTTCAGCTTATACTTGCGGGCGAAATCCAGGTCGCGCTGGTCATGCGCCGGACAGCCGAAAATGGCGCCAGTGCCATAATCCATGAGGATGAAATTGGCGACGTAGACCGGCAGTTTCGTCGTCTTGCGGAAGGGATGGACGGCCTTCAGCCCGGTGTCGAAGCCCTTCTTTTCCGCACGTTCGATCTCCTCCTCGCTGGTGCCCAGGCGGTGGCACTCGGCGATGAAGGCCTTCAAGTCCTTGTTCTTCTTCGCCAGGGCCGTGGCCAGCGGGTGGTCCGGCGAGATCGCGCAGAAGGAGGCGCCGAAAATCGTGTCGGGCCGCGTCGTGAACACCTCCAGCGTCTTGTGCTTCGCGGGCAGCGCCTCGCCTTCCAGCGCGAACTGCATCAGCAGACCTTCGGACTTGCCGATCCAGTTGCGCTGCATAATGCGCACCTTCTCCGGCCAGCGGTCCAGCGTGTCGAGCGCGGCCAGCAGGTCGTCGGAATAGGCGGTGATCTTCAGGAACCACTGGCTCAGTTCACGCTGCTCCACCAGCGCGCCCGAGCGCCAGCCGCGCCCGTCGATCACCTGCTCGTTGGCCAGCACGGTGTGATCGACCGGGTCCCAGTTCACCTTGCTCTTCTTGCGGTAGACCAGCCCCGCCTCGAAGAAATCCAGAAACAGGCTCTGCTGCTGGTGGTAGTACTCCACGTCGCAGGTCGCGATTTCGCGGCTCCAGTCCAGCGACAGCCCCAGGGCCTGCAACTGCGCGCGCATCGCCGCAATGTTGTCGTAGGTCCATTTCTTGGGATGAACCTTGCGCTCCATGGCGGCGTTCTCGGCGGGCATGCCGAAAGCGTCCCACCCCATCGGGTGCAGCACGTTGAAGCCGCGCGCGCGCCGGTAGCGGGCCACGACGTCGCCCATCGTATAGTTGCGCACGTGACCGGCGTGGATGCGCCCCGAAGGGTAGGGGAACATCTCCAGCACGTAGTATTTCGGACGCGCGGGGTCCTCTTCGGTCCGATAAATCCCGGCTTCGTCCCACACCTTCTGCCAATGCTTTTCACGTTCCGGTGCGTTATATCTCTCTGCGGCGGCCATGGCTGTGTTTCGCATCTCATGTCCGGCAGCACGCTGGCTGCGGACGGTTTCTGAGCGTAAATCTTGCGCCCGTTCGTTCGTGCGCGTATCCAGCCGAAAAACGTGTGCGCGGTCAAGCGGCGCTTGAGCCGCAGCAGCGGATATTCTCTCGATTTTGTGAGGTATGCATGCAAAACGCCACGGGTGCGGTGGAAAGACTGGCGGTGGTGCGGGCGCAGATCGCCTCGGCGGCGGCGGCAAGCGGACGGTCTGCGGCTGAGATTACGCTGGTCGCGGTGTCGAAAACGTTCGGGTCCGCCGAGATCATGCCGTTGCTGGAAGCAGGCCACCGCGTCTTCGGCGAGAACCGCGTCCAGGAGGCGAAGGCCAAATGGCCGGGCTTGCGCGAGCGCTATCCGGAGATCGAGCTGCATCTGATCGGGCCGTTGCAGTCCAACAAGGCGCGCGAGGCCGTGGCGCTGTTCGACGTCATCGAGACGGTGGACCGTCCGAAAATCGCCGAGGCGCTCGCCGCCGAAATGGCGCGCGGCGGTCGCCGTCCGCGGCTGTTCGTGCAGGTGAATACCGGCGCAGAGCCGCAAAAGACGGGCATCGCGCCCACGGAAGCCGCGGCGTTTGTCCGCCTCTGCCGCGACGCGCTCGGCCTCGCCATCGAGGGGCTGATGTGCATCCCGCCCTTTGACGAAGACCCCGCGCCGCATTTCCAGCTTCTCGCGCGGCTTGGCCGCGAGGCGGGCGTCTCCGGCCTCAGCATGGGCATGAGCGCCGATTTCGAGGCCGCCATCCGCTTCGGTGCGACCCATGTCCGCGTCGGCTCGGCGATTTTTGGCAGCCGCGCCTGAGCGGGATCGCACGGAAAATTCGGGCGCCGCGGTCCGGAATATGTGCTGCGAACCTTGTCACACTTTGGTTACAATCCGCGCGCGCGCCGATCACGCCCGGCTCAGTTGCGGCAGACCCGGAGATCGCGGAATGGCTAAAAAACGTGACAAAACCGTAAGGTAAGGTGCATATGAGCGGAGATACACTGACGCGGCTCGCAGCGACCATCGCGGCGCGCCGCACGGCCCCGGCCGATAAGTCCTACACGCGCCAGCTTCTCGACGCCGGTCCGGGCAAATGCGCGAAGAAGCTGGGCGAGGAGGCCGTGGAAACGGTCATTGCGGCGCTCGGGGAGAGCGATGAGGCGCTGGCGTCGGAGGCGGCGGACCTCATGTATCACCTTATAGTCCTGCTTGAATCGCGGGGGGTGACGTTGAATGATGTT